>JASHTH010000014.1 GCA_030040655.1 Acidobacteriaceae bacterium
GCGGCGGGCGGCACAAAAAAGTCCACGACGACGGCGCGCTTTGCGACGCGCATGGCTTCGGCCAGCGAGCGCTCCATCAGTTCGGGCGGCTGGTGCTCCAACACGTGCCGCATCAGGACCACGTCAAACGCGCAAGATTCGAACGGCAACGCCGCAGAGTCTCCGTGCAAAAGAGGAACCGATGGGAACCGGCGCCGCGCTACATCGAGCATGCGAGGTGTGGAGTCGATGCCCGTCCAGGAAATGCGGTCGCGATGGGGTTCGAGGTGCACCCACAATGCACCGGGACCGCATCCGGAATCGAGAAGGGTCTGCCCTTGCGACAGAAGAACCTGCGCGAGGCGCCAGCGCGCGCTGATGCGAGCAGGTTTCTGAACCTCGTCCGCAACAATACTGTCAATGCGGTGAGCAGGCCATTGGTGCCAATTCTCCCACTGACGGGCGCCACACATCGCCGGCTCGGGCGGGAACTCCGGTTTCTCGTCAGCGTAAAGTCCGAGGTCGCCCATCGGACCCTCCCATGCCGGAACCTTTTCGCGCACGAGCTTCCGGCACAATTCAGCGTTGGCTTGAGCCCATCGATCGTTCATATCGGGCCGCGTGTGCTCGAGATGGGCCAACCGGCCGGGAATGACTTCGATTGAGGTAAGTTGCCCCAGGCGCCCGGAGAATTCGCGGTCCTCCCAACCCCAGCCGCGAAATCGCTCGTCGTGGCCGTTCATTTCCCGGTAAAGTCGCGGGTCGACCCAGATGCATGCGCCCACTGAGTCGCGGAACAGCTGACCTTTGTACCGGTCGAGCGAAAAAGAGCCCATGGGTCGAGCCAGACGGGCGGAAATGGCTGCTTCGGTGGAGGGTCCATCCAGATAGAGGACTTCACTGTATGGCCGCAGGGCGCGTTGTCCCTGTTCAAAGCGTTTGAGCGCGGACGCGAGAAACGGCGGGGGAGTCAACAGATCGGCATCCATCATGCAGAGCGCCTTCTCCGCAGCGGCCACGCGCGCGCCGACATTGAAACCCCAACCCCGGTTGAAGGGGCCGGGGTTGTAAGCGAAGATATACCGGTCCGCAAAGGGCGCCAGCGCAGATTCGAGCCGAGGCGCGGAATCCTGTTCCACCACGATGATCCGGTATCGCCAGCGTTCCAGGTCCTGCAGGTTGAGCGCCCGCAGGCAGGCTTTGGCATTGCGCAGCCGATCCGCGTGGCCGCCCGCCCTCAGGCTCACGATCACGCCCAGCTCACGCGGCTCGGCGTGATACCGGGTGAACACTTCCTGCAACGATTGTTCGATGGCTTCCCTTGGCACGTCGTCTACGGGCCGGCCTGCAGATGCGGCCGCGCGTGTTGTGTACCACTGATGATGGACGATTCCGGAGTACTCCGCACCCAAATCCACGGGCTCCGATGCGCTTCCGCGCCGCAGCGCCTCGGTCTGCTCCAGCCCCGAGATCTCGCAGCCGCGCCGCTTAACCTCGTGACTTATGCGTTCCCCCACATCGAACTGGCTCGCCCGTCCTTTCTCATCCAGAAAGCTGACGCCAAGATCATCCAGGGTTTTCCGCTCGGCCATCAGGCACGATGGATGGATGTAGTCCCGGTGGTGCCGAATACCGCTTAGTCTCACGTTACCCGTCAACCGCCTGCGAAGCTGCTCAAGCCAGTCCCCGCGCAACGGATACGCATCGCTGTCGAGGCTGACAATGTAAGGCGATCGCGTGGCGCGCCGAGCCTGTTCGAGAGCAGGGCCGTGGCCGAGATTCGACGCGTTGGAGATCAGCCGGATGTCGCCGCGCTCCTCAAGCATCTTCAGCCATTCCTGGGCGCCATCGGTGGAATCATTGTCTACGGCAACCAAAGCTGCATTTTGATCCTTGATGAACTGCAAGGTCTTCAGCGTCGAGAGTTGGGTCATTGCGAGCGCGTTATGCACGGCCATGAGAATGCTGTAATCGGGCTCCGGCGTTCCAGCAGGCGGTGGCGGCGCCGGCACAATGACTGGCTTCATGAGTGCCTCTCTTTCAAAGATCCATTTCGCGGCGGCATGCAACCGCTCTGCATAGCTGTGGCGAGCCAGCCGGCGAATACAAGCCTTTCGAATATGGTCGAACCGCATCGGATCGTGAAGCAGTTCTTCGATTCGAGATGCCACTTCCTCCGCGCTTGAGAAAACAGGCAGTTCGGGGCACATCGCGTCAATCTCCGCGCGATTCTGGGAGAGGACAAGCGCACCGCAGGCCACAGCTTCATAGATGCGGGGGTTCAACGACCCTGCCGGATGCAGCTGCCGGTTGAAATGGTGCTCCGTGCGAAATACATTGAGGACAATGCGTGTCTCACGGTATAACTCGCCCGCATACTCAGCCGGAATGTTGTTACGGAGATTGAGGGCCTGCACGCAGGGCTTGCGCCACGGCCCTCCCACGACATAAGAGAGCAGTTCGCGGCGCGCAAGCGTCTCTAACACTTCCTCGCGCAGGGCATTGTAACCGCCGATGAATCCCACCGCATGCTTCCGGGCCATACCCGGGCGATAGAAGTATTGCTCCGGGTTATAGCAAACGGGAAGATAGTACGAGTTACGATGCCGATGAAGCGTCGCAGGATCGTTGACGAATACCGCATCGAACAATCCGGAAAACCGAGCCGTGTCATCGACTTCGTAAGGCTCGTCCAAAAGCCAGACAGCGGACCGGTATCCCGCAAACGCATTCTTCCATCGCTGCGAGAATCGCCGGCCATGCACGACGAAGAGCAAATCCGGCGAGAACTTCTCCACTTTGCCGAACAGGCCGGCATCGTCCCAATACGCCTCGTCGTGGATCAGCTTCAGATCGGTTGCCGCGTGTCTCAGACCGTCGCGGAATACATCCCCGCAACTCAGGAACTTGTAATTCACGAAGAATATCTTTCGATTGCGCACCGGGTCGGCTGGCGCGGGAGCAACAGCGGCTCGGGCGAACTCCTGGGGAGAAACCTTGGGCAGCGCGCTCAGTCTGCTCTGACGGCTCAGGTTCAC
>JASHTH010000125.1 GCA_030040655.1 Acidobacteriaceae bacterium
GGGGTGTGCCCATTTTGGCACACCCCTGAACACGTCGCCCGCTTTTTCCAATCGCTCCAAGTGCTTGATTCTAGCCCTGCGCCGCCGTCGGCGCCCAGCAACAAAATGGACTGCCCGACAGCTTCGCGAGATCCTCCAGAGCCGCAGGACATCCTCCGAAAACTGCCTCCTCAGTGGGTAGCTCAGATCCGTGGCCAGGGCCACAGATTCTTGAAAAGACTGGCAACATCCACGCATATGGCCTCCATTCAGTACGCACCGAACATGGTGTATGATACATACTATAAACATAGTACATATGTATCCAGTACATGTCAAGACTTCCTCAATTATTTTTTTCGAGAACAATAGGGGAGCGCCCGCCACGGATGCATCGGAACTTGCCGGATGCAACTGCCTTTGCCGACGTAGTGGCAAAATCCTGCATGGAATCAAAGAGATGCGGAGAGCATCCCGCTCCGACCCAGGAACGAAGGTGCGGGAAACTGAAGCCGGAGCGGCTGCCTCGCGGAGCTCCTCTCCCCGGTAAAGCTCTATTTCGATGGCCGCCGCGAGCTCCTAGCGGCAAGACGGAGGCTCCCGGTCTTGACCTTGGCGAACGGAGCCGGCCCCTCAAGCGGACCAATCAGCGATTGGATTCTGCGCTGCATCTTCTTCGCTCGACGCCTTGGACCGCCGGGCTTCTGGTTGAACTTGGCCCCTTTCTCCAGATGAATCCTGCCCAGTCCCTGGATGCCGGCGCGAACCTTGTTGCATGCCACGCCCAACGCGGCCGTCACGTCCGGGCGATCCGGATCGTAATAGGCGATGTTCCAGCCCAGCAGATCGGTGGGCAGGTCGAGATCCACTCCTCGCGGAGCTATCACGAATGTCCGCTCGCGGCCCAGGCAGCCCATGAATAATCCGACTTCGAAGATCACGTTGTCGCGGACCGCCTTGTGCCGCTGCTTTCTTTTGATCACAACATCGTCGGCGGCAAAGATGAACACCGCAAAGTCATGCGATTGCGCGGCGGCGAGCAGGCTCTCCAGCGCATAGGAGGTTAAATCGAAGACTCCCTGGCTCCAAACCTTCACCAAGGCATCGTGCGGCTCAAGGTTCTCCTGAACGGAGTAGGCATATCGAAGGCTCTCCGAGGAAGATCCCACGAAGAGATAAGGTTTCCGGTTCTTGGGAGCCATTTTGCCGACCCACGCTCCTCTGCGCTCGCTCGAAGATGGCAGGGAAAGGAATTCAGCAAGAATTGTATGCCAATATGGGCGACGCTCGCCGCGGCCGATGTTCTCAGGGATCTCTTCTCGTTTTACACTTGTCCCGAATGGACAACGAACGCATCCGCGAAATCTGCCTTGCACTTCCCCACGTGACCGAGACGCTCAACTGGGGCCATCACCTCGTCTACTGGGTGGGCGACCGCGACATCGGGGGCAAGATGTTCGCCATGACCGACGTGGAGGGCATCGGCATCGGCGTGCTCTGGTTTCATTGCGGCGCGGAGCGCTTCCATGAGTTGCTGGAGCGCGAGGGCATCCTCCCTGCGCCGCACCTGGCACGTGCGTTCTGGGTCGCCGTCGAGCGCTGGGACGCGCTCAAGCCCCGCGAGATCGAATACGAGCTCGCCCGCGCGCACGCGCTCATCTACGAAAAGCTCCCCAAGCGAACGAAAGCCGTGCTTGCCATGCCGGAGAAAGATCGCACGAAGCTGATCCGCGAGCGGAAGAAGTTGCTGGCGCAAAAAGCAAAATCGAGAGAATCGAAGTAGCGCTCCGGCGCCAGAATCGCCATTCAACTCGCGTTCGAGCGCGTTCGTCACTGCCGCCTCTCTTCCACAGCCTTGCGCAACTTGCCCTGCTAGAATCTTCCTTTCTGCCCGAAGTACATCGTTTCAGTTCGGTCCAGAGAAGGCCCTCATCGTGCCTGATACATCCACTCCAAAATCGATCACCTACGCCGACGCCGGAGTCGACATCGCTCGCGGCGACCGCGCCAAGGACCGCATCAAGTTCCTGGCGCAAAAGACCTTCAACCGCAACGTGGTGGGCGGCATCGGCGGCTTTGGCGCGCTGTTCCGGCTCGATCTGCAGCGCTTCAAGAGCCCCATCCTGGTCAGTTCGGCCGACGGCGTCGGCACCAAGCTCAAGGTCGCCTTCGAGCTCGGCATGCACCACACGGTCGGCGCCGATCTGGTCAATCATTGCGTCAACGACATCGCCGTCCAGGGCGCCACCCCGCTGTTCTTTCTCGACTACCTGGCCACCGGCAAGCTCGACCCCGAAGTGGCCGAGACCGTTGTCAGCGGCCTGGCCGACGCCTGCAAGGCCAACGGCTGCGCGCTCATTGGCGGAGAAACCGCGCAAATGCCCGGCTTCTACGCCGATGGCGAATACGACCTCGCCGGCTTCATCGTGGGCGCCGCCGACCGCGACAAGGTGGTCACCGGCGCCGAGATCAAGCCCGGCGACGTGCTCGTCGGACTGCCCTCCACGGGCCTGCACACCAACGGCTACTCGCTGGCGCGCAAGCTGCTCTTCGAAGTGGCCGGCTACAAGCCTACGCAATACGTGAGCGCCATCAAGGACAAGATCGGCAACGCGCTCATGCACACGCACCGCAGCTATCTGCATGTGATCCAGAAGCTCGTCGCCGCCGGCCTCACCGCCGGCTTGGCGCACATCACCGGCGGCGGAATTACCGAGAATCTGCCGCGGATTCTGCCGAAAGGCACAGCCGCGCAGGTCGAGCTCGGCTCATGGCCTGTGCCGCTCATCTTCGAGCATCTGCGCGTAGTGGGCGACGTCGCCCAGGACGAGATGCTGCGCACCTTCAACATGGGCATCGGCTTGATCGCTGCCATTCCTGCGGCCAAATTCACGCGCGCAAAAACGCTGCTCGAGCGCGCCGAAGAGAAGTTCTACGTCGTGGGCCGCGTCGTCAAGGGCGACCGCCGGGTGCAGTACACATAGGCGAATGCACGGTGTGTAGACACAAATGAGTCAGGGCACGACCGGCAGGCTGGGGCTGGTAGGCCGGGGCTTTAGCTCCGGCAACTCCGCGAGGAGCGTTTGAGACGGGGCTTTAGCCCCAGAGGGCATGCGGCTTGGAGCCTGAGGGCCAAAAACGCACAACCCGCCTCGGCATTCTGATCTCTGGCCGCGGCTCCAACTTTCTCGCCATCGCCAACTCCATCCGCGAAGGACGCCTTAACGGCGTCGAGATCGCCGTCGTCATCTCCAACGTCGCCGACGCACCGGGCCTCGAAAAAGCCCGCGAATTGGGCTTCGCCACCGCCGTATTCATCTCGAAGGGCCGGCCGCGCGCCGAACACGACGCCGCGGTCGCCGCCTGCTTGCACGAGCACCGTGTCGACCTTGTCTGCCTCGCCGGCTACATGCGCCTGCTCTCGCCGGAGTTCATCGGCGCTTTCCCCTACCGCATCCTCAATATTCATCCTTCGCTTCTGCCGGCCTTCGCAGGCCTCGAAGCGCAACAGCAGGCCTTCGACTACGGCGTTAAGATCGCCGGCTGCACCGTGCATTTCGTCGACGAGCACCTCGACCACGGCGCCATCATCCTGCAGCGCGCCATCCCGGTTCTCGACTCCGACGATGCCCACTCGCTCGCCGCGCGCATCCTCGCCGAAGAACACATCGCCTACAGCGAAGCCATCGCCCGCGTGGTCAGCGGCGAATACGAGATCCGCGGCCGGCGCTACGTCCGGCGCCAGGAGCCTTCCACGCGCTGAATCCTCTTCATCGCCGTCCGGCCGCTACGATTCCACATCAGTCTGTTGCGACTGTCGATATCCCAGGCCAGGCAGTTCGCCGAGCTCTGCCGACTTCCTATTACCGTTCGGCGCTCGATTAAGTGCTTTGTGCTTGCGCGCTCATTGGCCGGAGAAGGACATCTTCATCTCGCTTTGCTCGGACAAGAGTGCGGCCGAGTATGGGACCGTCCTGCGTCTCCTGTGCGTCAGTATTGCTGCAAACTAACCACTGTCGCAATTCCTGAGTCACTGTATCGCGAAGTAGCTGCACTCGAGTCGGCGCGACCCTCAGCGAGCGGCGACCTTGCGCGGAGTCCCAAAGGCCACAGCAACTCAGGAATTGCAGTAAGGATCAAAAGCTGCGCAGAAGAAAGTCCCGAGTGTTCGCCAGCACCATCTCTTGCACTGGAGCAGGAAGGATGCGGGCGATGGCAATTGCCCCGGTCATCGTTGAAAAAATCACAAAAAAGGCACGCATTTTGTCTGCATCCCGCCGGCCGGGCATAAACGGCACCATGCGGTCTCTGTATTTCACAAGTTCGGCGACGACCTGAGCCTTCATCCTCGGATCTACGCGCGCCAAATCGGGTGCAAGGGCTGGCAGTGGGCAGCCCCGCTCGGGAAAACCGCACATTTCTGGGCGTAGATAGGTTTTCACAATGGTCTTCCATGCCTCGCCTGGCCGCGCCTGCTCGGCCGCACGAGCGAGGGTGTCGGCGATCTCCGCAAAGCCGTCGCGAAGAGATTCCAGGAGGAGATCGTCTTTGCTCCCGAAGTGCTTGTAAAAACCTCCGTGGGTCAATCCGGCATCCCGCATCACGGCTGCAACTGCGACGCCCGTCATGCCTTCGACGCGAACGCGCCGCGAGGCATCTTTCACAATTTGTTGGTGGATTTCCGCCTTGTGCTCGGGCCGGTAGCGCATGACTGATTATAGGATGCCGGCAGTCATCCCACGGCTCGGGCCGTTTCTTGAGGGGCAAAAAACCGAATCCATAGGAGGATGATCATCATCCTATGGCCTGAAAGGGAGGTTTTCCATGTCTCATCCGAACCCAATACTGGATCTCATCTTCTCGATCGTCTTAATGGCGGTGATTGCAGTCGATCTGGTTGCGCTGACGCAGGCGCTTTCCGGCTCG
This sequence comes from Acidobacteriaceae bacterium, assembly GCA_030040655.1. GTDB lineage: Bacteria > Acidobacteriota > Terriglobia > Terriglobales > Acidobacteriaceae > Telmatobacter. Next base: position 4,906 of record JASHTH010000125.1, read on the forward strand.
TTCGCCCGCCGCCTCGCCATTGGCGCCGTTGGCGGGGGCTGGGTAGGCTTGGCGATGTACCTCGCCGTAATCGGGCGTTTGGCCTTCTCGCCGGCGAATCCCGCGCCGTGGATGGGCATTCTGCTCGTCACGCCGCTGCTGGCGGTCGGCGTGTTAGCGGTGACAAGCGAAACGGTCCGCGCCGCCCTCCTCGGAATTCCGCTACAACTGCTCATCGGATTGAACACAATGCGGATCCTCGGCGTTATCTTTTTGCTGGACTTCGTCGCAGGAAGACTGAGTGGACCGTTCCCGTTCTTCGCAGGGCTGGGTGATATGATCACTGGCGCGCTGGCCATTCCGCTCGCCCTGAGGATTGCCCGTTCTGAGGAGCCGTTGACGCGCACCGTCGCGGTATGGGACGCCTTTGGCATGCTTGACCTCATTGTGGCCGTTGGATTGGGCATTACTTCGGTGCCGGGCAGCCCGCTGCAATTGATCCATGCCGGTGTGGGAACGCAGGCCATCCAGTACTTACCGCTGTCCCTGGTACCCACGGTGCTCGTGCCGTTCTACCTGCTGACCCACGCGATCGCCGCCGCGCAGCTGCAAGTGCGCTCCCGATCCGCTCGCAGAACGATGCCTGTAGGCGCGACACAGAAAGCGGCCTGGCCTCGGTAAGTCCACTCTCGCTGGTGAGGTAGCGGGGTAAAGCGGTGAAGGGAACAATGCTCGATTGGAACCGATCGGTCACCCAGCATTCCGGGATTCGCCTCAGCGACAACTGTCAACGATTGCCGACAGGCCATCGCGCTCATCGATCTTCGGTTCCGCAAATCCCCAGTCCTCCTCGGAAACCGGCTTCGTCCCAAAGGACTTGAACCTGCCTGTTTTTAGATTCACGATGACCGCAATGACCGCGGCCGCTTGACCTGTCTATAACTTTAGGGTTCACAGTGAAGGTGGACGATGTTGACCGTAAGCAAACTCGCTCGGCAGTGCGGCATGAGCCGTACGGCCTTGCTCTACTACGAATCCGCCGGCCTGATGCCGCGCCCCGCGCGCAGCAGCGGCAATTACCGCTGCTACGGCGAGGCCGATGTGCGGCGACTGCTCGAGATCCGCGCCTATCGCGACGCCGGCCTCAGGGTCGACGACATTCGCATGATCCTGGATCGCCCTGGCGGCGACGCCTACAAGGTGCTGAAGCGGCGGCTGGTCGAACTGGACGCCGAGATCCTCGCCTTGCGCTCCCATCAGCAGGCGATCCTCCGTTTGCTCCGCCACAAAACCCTAAGGAGGGCCAAA
>JASHTH010000015.1 GCA_030040655.1 Acidobacteriaceae bacterium
AAACGCGGATCTTTCGCCTTCGGCTCGGGATGACAACGCCTACGTGATTCGAAGTTCAGTTACAAGGCAAGTGCATCACAACCCCGCCCTCGTCTCCTCCGCCATGTAATCCACCACCGCTTTCAAATCGCCCTTGGTTTCCTCAAAGATCTTGAGCTGCCGGTCGGCGCCGGTGCCGGTGGCGATGATTTTGCGCAGGCCGTCGATGGCGTCGCGGCTGCCCAGTTCGTCCACCACGGGGTCGATGAGCGCCAGGTACTCTTCGAGCAGATCGCGCTCGGGGATCTCTTGCTGGCGTCCGAAGTCGATGAGCTTGCCGTCGAGGCCGTAGCGCACGGCGCGAAATTTGTTTTCCATCAGCAGCGACCGCGGGTATTGGCGATAGTCCTGGTTGCCCTCGTGCAGCTTGTAGAGATAAACCGCGGTGGCCTGGATGAGCGCGGCAATGGCCACCGTCTCCTCGGCGCGCAGCGGAATGTCGCAGGCCCGCACCTCGACGGTGTTGAAAAACGGATGCGGCCGGATATCCCACCAGATCTTCTTGGCGTTGTCGATGCAGTTGGTGCGCACCAGCAGGCTGACGTAGTTTTCGAACTCCGAATAACTGGAGAACGCGTCGGGGATGCCGGTGCGGGGAAAATTCTCGAAGACCTTGGCGCGGTAGCCTTTGTAGCCGGTGTTCAGGCCCAGCCAGAAAGGCGAGTTGGTGGCCAGCGCCATGATGTGGGGCAGAAAATATCGCATCGAATTCATGATGCGGATGGCGGCTTCGCGTTCTTCGATGCCGACATGCACATGCAGGCCGAAGATGAGGTTGGAGCGCGCCACGAGCTGCAGGTCCTTGACCACCTGGTGATAGCGCGGGTCGGGGTAAATCTCCTGCGTGCGCCAGTCGGCGAAGGGATGCGTGGCGCCGGCGACCAGTTCGAGATCGTGCTCGCGCGCCAGCTTGATCATCTCGCGGCGCAGCTCGAAGATGTCCTCGCGCGCTTCGTCGATGTTGCGGCAGACGCGCGTGCCCACTTCGACCACCGAGGTGTGCAGTTCGGCCTTCACGCGCTCCTGCAGGCGCATTTTGCCCACGGCGAGCATCTCGGTCTGGATGTGCGAGCGCAAGTCGCGCGTGACCGGGTCGATGGTCTGGTACTCCTCTTCAATGCCGAGCGAAAAGGATGGGCGCATGGCGGCTCCTGGGGAAATGCTTTGCGCCATTGTACGGTAGGTCCGAGCGACGGTTTGCGCAATTGCCGGTGGTCGCCAGCCGAATGCGCCGGCAGCGCTGTGATGTCAGCCCAACGCGAGGTCGATGAAACTCTCGCCCAGAGCAAGGCAGGCGGTGTCGGCGGCCAAATACTGCCTCATCTGCACGCCCCTTGCCGGCTGCGCAATCTAGGGCGTCCGCACGGGAGAGGCGCCGGCGCCTGTGAGGTAACGGTGAAACCGCTCAGGCCGCGGCAGGCGCCGAAGCTGGATGCTTGGCGACGAGCTTTTCCACGGTCGGCGTGAGCTGCGCACCCACGCTCCGCCAGTGGGCGATGCGCTCGTGCTTCAGATCCACGGTGGCCGGCGAGGTACGGGGATTGTAAGTTCCCACCACTTCGATCGATCGCCCGTTGCGGGCGCGCTCTTTTTCGATCACGACAATCCGGTAATAGGGCTGCTTGCGGGCGCCTACGCGCGCCAAACGAATCATCACCACGGCGATACGGTTCCTTTCCAATGCTTTGTGTTCTGTTGCGGTCTTTCGGCCCCCAGACCGAGGACTCCCTCAAAATGGCCCGCTGCTTTCCGAACCATTCCGGCTCACACCCGCCGGAATTGGAGGCCGCGCCAACGAAGGAAAGGCCGGACGGAATCGTCCGGCCGGGCAAGACACAATGACTAAGTATCGCCGAAAGAGGGTGCTCAGGGCAAGTTGCGGCGAAGCCTTTCCTGATGTCGCATCTCAAACCGGCGCGGAACTTAATTGACCGTAATCGTCCGCGTCACCCGCAGCGCCGCAAGATAGTGGCGGTTTCCCGCCTGGTCGGCCGCAACTACGACAGTCCCCGCCGTGGTCAGCTTGAGGCTGTTGCCGGTCAGCTTCGCGCGGCCTTCGCTCACGCTGAACGTCACGGGAAGTCCCGAGCTGGCCGTTGCGGAGAGAACAATTGTGGTTCCCACCTTGACCGTGACTGGACCCGTGGGCTGCGTGAACGTGATCGTCTGCTTTGCTTTCTTGGTTGTAAAGCTGGCCAGCGCGCCGCTCGAATTTCCACCTAGGCTCGATCCCTGCAGGCGGAAATAGTACATCTGTCCCGGCGTCAGCTTGGAGATTTTTGCCTTAACTGTCACGGAGCCGCTCGCAGAAACTTCCCCCGTCGGAGTGAGCGTTGCAGCAGAGAGCGCGCTGTTCGTACCATACTCGAACCAATACTGCGTGACCTGGCCGTTGGGGCTGATCTTGCCGGTGAGCGTCGCGGCGAAGGACGTGATATCGCTTGCAGCTTCAGTAACTGCGGCCGGAGCTTTGAACGGCGTGTAGTTATCGAGGAACTTGCCTACGTCGAGCGATCCCAGGCCGGTCACTTCGTCATACCCAACGCCGACGAGGTATCCCTGCTGGCCTCCGGTGAGGCTCGTGGCTGACGGAATGCTGTTGTTGCACATGCTGGGAGTCTTCACCGAGCAGTTGCTCACGCCGCTGGTTGCCACCGTGACGTCGTGGAATGCAGACGGCGAGCTCTTCGCCATCTCATAGAGGTGAGGAGCCAGGTTGCCTTGCGCCTTGCCCTCTTGCTGGACGAGCAGCGCGGCAATGGCTCCCATCGAGTCGCCGCCGGATGAGGTCCCCTCGAACGCTGCGAATCGGAGACTGTCGCCGGAACCCGTGCACGGATCTCCCACTGCCGCAAGGCAGCCGACGTAGCCATTGTTCCCCGACGCGGAGAAAGCGACATCCGGGACGTAGCGACCTGTTCTTGCCGCAGGCACACCGGTTCCGGCTTGCCAGACCGGAGTGGGAATGTAGACGCTCACCCCTCCGCCGGAGGAAGCTGCCTCAGTTGTCGCGGGATTGACGGTGGTGTTCAGCGGGTCGTTCCACCCGCCCTCGGGAATGTAGCTCAGCGCCGAAGACAGCTCTGCGCCATTCGAGGAGCTCCAGTATTTCGAGTAGTCGCTCGCGTCGTTGAACTCCGTTCCTCCCACGCAGGTGATATAGCTCGACGAACAGAGGAAGTTGATGCTGATGGGAAGCGGGTTTGCCGGAGGCGTCTCAAATTTGCTGTCGCAACCGGCTGCGCCGCCGTCGCCCGAGGAGACGAAGACGGAGATCCCTTCTGCGGCCGCCTGCGCATACATGCCGTTCCACAGATCGACTTCGCCGGGGCCGGCTAAGTATTCGCACTGATGGTAGCCAAGGGTGATGATCTGCGCTTTGTTGCCTTGGATGACGTACTGCGCATCCGGCTGCAGGCCGCCGCTCGCGGTCGACGCAACCACCAGCAGGAAGTTGGCGTCAGGGGCCACGCTGCCTTCCCGCTGGACATCGCCCGTTTCCTCAAGCTGGTCTGGAAGAGTGGGAGCCGAACCCGTGGGCGGAGACGTGTAGGGCGGCCCGGGATCCTTGCCCCCATAAGCCGTCGGAACCACCTCGGTGGGATCGGCAAACGAGACCCCAGTCCACTTCTTGAAGTTGTCGAAATCGGCGTGGTCGGTGTGCGCGCGGCCCAGAATCGCGATGGTCACGTTTTTGCCGGTCAGTCCGGCCGGCACGTCGTAGATGGTATTGAAATCCGCGGGACCAATGAGGTAATAGTCGCCGCCGTATGTGTATTGGGGAGAGTCGGCGGCGGCCTCGACACCGGAATCGCGTCGCGCAGCATGTGCCTGGCTCGACGGCTGGTATTCGATCGTGTACAAACCTGTGATCGCTTGGATCCTCGGCGCCAGCGCGGCAGGGACCATCGGCGGCGAGTCGATCGACATTTTGCGCTTGCCGTTCACGGAATAGTAATTCAACGCAGTCTGGAAGGCGCTGCCCACGTCCCCCGCCGAACCGCTAAAGCCGATGAAGTTCCGCGCCCGAGCGACCCAATCCACATGCAGTCCTTGCGACTCCAGCCAGCCGGTGATCGAGTCAAGCTCTTCCTCGGTGAGCCCGAAGCGCGCGCCGATCTCGTCCGGCGTCAGCCACTGGTGATACTGGGGCGAAGCCGGGTTCTGCTGGTCCGCAAGCAGCTTCTCGAAGGCTTGCTGCCGGTCGGGATGGCGAGCAAGCACAAGGGTTATCGACCCCATCGGCTCTTCGGATGGAACCGCCTCGATGAGGTTCTCTTCGCAGGCCCACGAAGGAACGTGGTTGTGAATCGGCCGCAGGTTGCGGTCTCCCGCACCGCGCCCGGCACCCTGCGCGGCGGCCGCTACCATGCCGGTCGAGACCAGCGCGGCGCCGGCCAGTAAGCGCAGCCAACGGGAACCGATTGAAAACGGGAAACTCACATGGAGTTCGGCAGCGCAGCCGCAGGAGGGTGATAACCGCATAGGCTTGCCTTCTTTTGAGGAAGATTCCGGGGAGGAAGACATTATAACCCCGCATTCGCGCTTCGAAGCAAGCGGAGTCTTCGCGCTAATTTCGGGACGGAAGTGGACGAATGGACGGCAATGGGAAGGCAATGAGTTATTGCGCATTCCATCCCTGCTGAAAGCCGTGTTCGCCTTCTGCCGGGACTGGAGTGCCTTCTTTCCCAGGTCCGAGAACACGGACCTCCATCCCAGCGAGCACAAATCGCTCGCCGGGGCCCCGGACCTGGGGCGCCCTCGATGGGCACATTTTTAAGCGGTCAAAGCCCTAATTGACCACGATCGTATGCTTGACCGCCGGCGCCGCCATATACGCGGCGTTCCCGGGCTGAGTCGCCTCGACCACGACACTCCCCGCGCCGGTAGTCGTCAATACCGATCCGCTCACCTTGGCATCACCATGAAGCACAACAAATGCGATCGGCAAACCCGAAGAGGATTTGGCCGAGAGCGTGACCTTTGCTTCCACTTTGACCGGGCTGGCCGGCTGCGTGAACGAAATTGTCTGCAGCTTCTTGGTGGTGAATTTGAGGATCGCTCCGGTCGAGGTCCCGGTCGCATTGGAGGCCTCGAGGCGGAAATAATAGGTCGTACCCGCCGTCAGACCCGTGATTGAGCCGATTCCCGCGACCGCGCCAGTCCCGGAGCCGGCATTGACCACCGTGGTCTTCTTGGCTCCGGCGAGATTGCTCTTGGTGCCGTAGAGGAACCAGTACTGAGTCGCCTGCCCCTCAGGATTCACAGTTCCGGTCAGCGTGGCCGTCGACGCCGCGATCTTCGTCGCCACCGTCGTGGTTACGGCTGGAGCATGCTGGATCGCCACATAGTTGTCGATAAAGTTGGCCACATTGAGCGATCCGAGGCCGGTTACTTCGTCGTAGCCCGGCTGCACCAGGTAACCGGCTTGGCCGCCGGACAGGCCCGACGGCCCGGGAATGCTGTTGTTGCACATGCTGGGCGTGTTCACGCTGCACGAGGTCACGCCGCTGGTTGCGACGGTCACGTCGTGGAATGCCGAGGGCACGCTGGCGGCCATGGCGTAGAGCCGCAGGTTCAGATTGCCCTGCGCCTTGCCCAGTTTCTGATCGAGCAGCGCCGTGATCCCGGCCATGTCCGGCGCGGCAGCAGAGGTCCCATAGAAGACGGCAAAATAGGACTGGCAGCCGGCATTGCTCGGAGGAGTTGAGTCGACTGCAAGCGCCGCCATGCATCCGAAGTACCCGTCGTGACCGGAGGCAGAGAAGGCAATGTCGGGCGTGTAACGGCCGGCCCTGGCCGATGGCACGCCTTTTCCGCTTTGCCAGCTCGGCGTGGGCACGACATATTGGCTAACGCCTCCGCCAGAAGCCGCAGCCTGCGTCTGGTCGTTGCCGTTCAAGGGCTCGTTCCATGCGCCTTCGGGAATGTATCCCAAGGCAGAAAGATATCCTGCGCCGTTCGAAGTCTTCCAATACTTTGAGTAGTCGCTGGCGTCGTTGAATTCTGTGCCGCCCAGGCAGGTGGCGTGGCTCGACGAGCAGATGTAGTTCGGGCTGATCGGCGCGGGGTTGGCCGGAGGCGTCGAGAAGTAGGAGTCGCATCCTGCTGCGCCGCCATCTCCCGAGGCGACGAAGACGGAGATCCCTTCGGTTTGAGCATGCGCAAACAGGTTGTCCCAGTAACTGACTCCGGTGGGGCCGGCCTCCGACTCGCAGGCGCCGAAGCTGATGTTGATGACCTGCGCCGGTACCGGATCGCTCTGGATCAGATACTGTGCGTCGCCGCCGATGTCGCTGCCGCCGTCCTGCTCCGATTTATTGACCACCAGGAGCACCTTTGCTCCCTGAGCAATGCTGGCAGCGCGAAACACGTCGAGTTCGGCTTCCAGTTGGTCGTCAATCGATACGCCGGCTCCAGGAGGAGACGTGTAGGCGTTTCCCGGATTCACGCCTCCGAATGCCGTGGGCACCACCTCGGTCGGATTGGCGAAGGTAGTTCCCGTGATTTGGCGAAATTCATCGAAGTCGGTGAAGTCGGTACGCGAGCGCGCCACAATGCCGACCGTGACGCCGCTGCCGTTCAAATCGCTGGGAACGTTGTAGATGGTCGCAAAATCGGCCGGAGCGATGTAGTAGTAATACTGACCGTTGCTGCCGACGGTCAAAGCGGGCGAAGCCGATGCAGCAGCGTGGCTGAACGGCCGATCCTCAAGAGTGTAGAGGCCGCGAATGGACCGGATAAGAGGAGCAAGCTCGGCGGGGATCCGTGGAGCCGACGCGATCGACATCTTGCGCTTGCCATTGACCAGGTAAGCATTCAGCTCCGTCTGAAAGGCGCGGTCCACGGCTTCAGCCGGACCACTGAATCCGATGAAATCGCGCCCCGGAGCGACCCAGTCCACATGCAGACCCTGCGCCTCGAGCCAGCCGGTGAGCGCATCGAGATCTCGATCCGCAAGGCCGAACCGCTCGCCGAACTCCAAGGGCGTCAGCCACTGGTGATACTCCGGCGACGCGGGGTTCTGCTGGTCGGCGATCAGCCGATCGAGGGCCTGCCGCTGCGCCTGGTTGCGCGCGAGCACCAGCGTGAGATTTCCGACTCTTTGCCCGGCCGGAATGATCTCGACGAAGTTGTGCTCGTTGGCCCAGGACGGGACGTGATTGGCAAGCGCGCGGAAGCCCGTGGAATTTAGGACCGAGTCCGCGCTGTTGCCCTGCGCGAAAACCGCACCGGCGAGCGCGGCAAGCAAAAGCGCGGGCAAAACCCGCCGTGGGCGCCACCGGCGAACGAAAGGTTGAAATGCGGGAAGGCGAGTTGCGCCGGCGATGGAGAATCTGCGGACACGAAAAGAGAGCATGATTAGCCTTTTTGAAGCGAAGTTGCCTGAGAAGTACTAGCGTAGCTGCATTCTTGGTGATCAGGAATGAGACGAAAGTGCTACAGCGATCTCCTGAAGATAGCGGTTCCCGAAATGGCTGAATCTGTAGAGTTTGTGTGCCCCATCCTTGCGGCGTCTTCGCTTTTGCCGCAAGGGTGAGGAACGAATTCAACATGTCGCAGATCTAAGGCAGTTTAAGAGATTCTGTAGCCGGAGAAAAACCGCTGAGTCGACTCGACTATGGCGGTTTAGGAGATGATGTAGCCGAAGAAAGATCGCTAAGTCGACGCAAACAACGGGGAGCGGCGACCTTGGGCAACGTCCGAACGGACACACTATTTCCTAAACTCCCCTGGCCGGGAGCAGCGACCTTGAGCAACACCCAAAAGGACGCACTATTCCTAAACTGCTCTAGCCGGCTCTCGCAGGACTGGGCTCTTCGGCAGGCCGCAGATCGTACCAGTCCGCCCGCGTCAGCGGCAGGCTGCTTTTGCCGCGGTCAGGGCGGCTCAGCAGCGTCTGGAAGACGGCGATATCGCCCCGGCGGAAGGCCGCGGCAGAGCCGGCCATGTACAGCAGCCAGATTCGATAGGTCGTTTTGGCCACGATTCGCAGCAACGCAGCCTCATTCCGTCTCAGTCCCTCGACCCAGCGCCGCAGCGTGAGCTCGTAGTGCTCGCGCAGGTTCTCAACGTCGCGTACCTCCAGCCCCTGGGATTCCGCGGCGCCGATTGCTTCGTTCAAGGTCACCAGATGCCCGCCGGGAAAGACATATTTGGCAATAAACGAATCTTCGCGAATGGGGGCCATGGCGCTGCGCGCGATGGCGTGGTTGAGGAAAGCGCCGCCCGGACGCATCAGCCCGCGTGCGATCCGGAAATAAAGCCCCAGATTCTTCAGCCCGACGTGCTCGAACATGCCGATGCTGGCGATCTTGTCGAACCGCTCTTGCCCGTGGTCGAGATCGCGATAGTCGCGCAGCTCGGCTCTGCAATTGCCGGAAAGCCCTGCCTGCTCGATGCGCCGCGTGGCCGTCTCGGCCTGAACCCGGCTCAGCGTGATGCCCTCGGCGCGAACGCCGTGATGAGCGGCGGCGTGCAGGATCAGTCCGCCCCATCCGCAGCCGATATCGAGAAACCGCTCGTCGGGCTTGAGCCGCAACTTTTGGCAGATGAGCTCGAGCTTCTGCTCTTGCGCCGTATCGATCGAGTCACCTTCATTTCGAAAGTATGCGCAGGAATACACCAGCGTGCGGCCGAGCCACGGCCGGAAGAACTCGACCGGCTGATCGTAATGATGGGCGATGGAAGCGCGATCGCGCCGTTTCGAGTGCAGCGCGCCATGACGGAACCACTCCGCGCCCGCGAAGGCGGCCCGCGCCGCGCGCTCGGCTACCTGGTGTCTCAAGGCGCGCGGCCGGTTCAGCAGATGCTCGGCGACAGCAAAGACCGAGAGGATGTCGCCTTCGACATCGAGATCGCCGCGAAGGAAGGCTCCGCCGAGCGTTATCTCGGTAGGCTGCGTGGCCAGCGCGGCGAGAGCCTTGGAGTCGCCAACAACAATGGTGCAAACCGGATCGCCGGTTCCCGAACAGGCCCAGCGCCAACCATCCCACAGTCGGATGCCGACTGCCGGCCCGTCGTAGCCATGAAAGATGGCTGCAAGTAGTCGGGCCCTTCGTGTTTCCGGGGAATCGGCCATGCTCCGGCGTCCTTTCCGGTCGCGGCCCAAGCCTTCATTCTACTGTGCTGGGAATAGAAACTTGAGCGCCGGTCGCACACGGCGAGCCCAACTGGATTCATCGTGCGTGCCGCCAAGGATGCGCTCGAAGTGCAAGTTGTCTCCGGACACCCATCCGTTCGCCCTGAGCCGACGGCACAGCACTTCGGTATCGCTCAGCGTTCGCCGTCCCTCGCGATCGCCCACATCGAGCCACAGCCGCGGCCGCTCCCAAACCTGGGGCGCATGTTCGTTCAAATAACCGAGAATGCTTTTGTTGTTCCACCACACGCTGGGCGACAGCACGGCCAGCTTGCCGAAGAACTGCGCGAAGCGCAGGCCGAGATACAACGTTACCAGCCCGCCGAGCGACGAGCCGCCGAGCCCCGTCGCCAGCCGATCCCGATGAACGCGATATTCGCTCGCCACCCACGGCATCAGCTCTTGCGTCAGCATCAGGCCGTAATCGCCGGCCTCTCCGCCGCCCATTTTGCGGTCGGGATCGTGCGTGTACTCGGCCAGCCTGCGATCGCCGGTGTTGTAGATGCCTACAATGATCAGCGGCTCGATCTCGCCGGCCAAGATGCCTTCGTCGGCTTGCTCGCGCATCCGCCAGGTGCGGCCCTTGAGGAACGAGGTGCGCGGATCGAAGAGATTTTGCCCGTCCTGCATGTAGAGAACGGGATAGGCGCGGTCCGCATCCTCGTCGTATCCCGGCGGGACGTAGACGATGATGTCGCGTTGGTCGGCGAGATGGCGGCTGGAAAAGTCTTTGTGCAGGCGCAGGCGCGGATGCGGCGTCGGAACTTCGGCTCCAGGTTCAGCTTCCGGCTCGTGCAATGCTGGATCGGTTTCCGGATTCAATCCGCGCGGCCCTCAATCGATTGGTTTTTCTGGGTGCTCGTTGATGCAAGCGTCCGCCGAAAAATCTCGCAAAATGGTTGCCGCGAGGAGATGCTCCCGGAGGGAGCGCGGAGAATAGCCACGGGGCGGAGCGACGCGGAACCCTGGGAAGCGAACGGTAAACAGATGGCAAGCCCCGGAGGGGCGTCGGAACCCGGCCACGTTTGCAACGCAGGAAGACGTCCTATGCGACGAATGGTCGATTCGAAAGTTCCGCCTTTTGCAGCGCCCTATCAACCGCGGACTCCTGAGCTTGCTCGACCTCAATGGATGTTACAGTATCAAGAAAACCGCGGTTCTCCAAGATCACAACTCGCCGTTCAGGCATGCAGGAAATGCTCCGCTGCAAACGGACCGCGAGGAGAGAGAATCAGCGACGAGGTGCGCATCGCATGAACCGTGAGTATCACAAGTGGTATTCGCACCGGCTGGGGCGCGACATGGAACTGCTCGTCTTCGGCCACGCCGGCTTGCCGGTGGTCGTCTTTCCCACCTCCGGCGGGCGCTTCTACGAATTCGAAGATCGCGGCATGATCGGCGCGCTATGGGGACGCATCGACGGCGGCCATCTGCAAATCTATTGCGTCGATTCGGTCGACATGGAGAGCTGGTACAACCGCAACGTTCCTCCCCGCTGGCGCATCGCGCGGCATGTGCAATTCGAGGACTACGTGATCTCGGAGGTGGTTCCGCTCGTTCGTCAGAAGAACCAGGACCCGCACCTGGTTTCGCTCGGCTGCAGCTTCGGCGGCTATCACACGGTGAACATCGCGCTGCGCCATCCCGACGTCTTTACCGGATTCCTCTCCATGTCCGGAGCCTTCGACCTAAAGAACTTTCTCAACGGCTACTACGACGAGGATTGCTATTTCAACATGCCGATGGATTACCTGCCCAATCTCGGCGATCCCTGGTATTTCGAGCGCTACAACCGCAATACCTACATTCTGGCTACTGGCTGGGACGACCAGTGCCTCGGCCAGAACCAGCGCATGGACCAGATTATGAGTTCCAAATACATCCCGCACAAGCTCTACACTTGGGACTCTTGGAACTCCCACGACTGGCCGACCTGGCAGCGCATGGTGCGGGAGTACTTTTAAGTGGACAGTGGACAGTGAGCAGTGGAAAGTGGAAAGAAAGCCGTCGGTTGGCGGTGCGCCTTGCGTGCTCTGAAAATGCTTCTCGCTTCGAATTTGATTTCCGATCAATGACTACCGATCTCTGATCTCCGTTCTCCGTTCCATGACCCCTGCCCCCTGTTCACCGTCCACCGCCCACTGTCCCCTGTCCCCTGTCCACTGCCCGCTGTAAGCTGTCTTCATGAGCGACCTGAATCCCTACGCCAAATTCCTCGATGGCCGCCCGCTGGACGCCATTCTCGGCGAGTCGGTCGGCGCCATCGCATCGCTGCTCAAGGCCATCGGCTCCGTCAATGCCTCGACGCCGCCGGCGCCCGGCAAATGGAGCGCCGCGGAGATCGTCTCCCACCTCGCCGACTGCGAAATCGTCTTCGCCTTCCGGCTGCGCCAGACACTGGCCGAGGACAATCACATCGTGCAGCCCTTCGACCAGGACCGCTGGGCGGCCACGTCCGGTTACCACGACATCGGAGCTGCGCAGGCGCTCGAGACCTTCTCCGCCGTGCGTAACTGGAACCTGCAGCTTATCCGCCGTGTGCTTCCTGCCGCTGCCAATCGCCCGTTGACGCATCCGGAGCGGGGCGCCATGACCTTTCAGACCATCGTCGAAACCATGGCCGGCCACGACCTGAACCACCTGGGGCAGCTCGCGCGAATTGCCGCCGCACCGGCGCCGGCGAAGGCTTAAAAGCGGCCGGAGCTGCTGTTCGATTCCACTTGGTGGAACAAGAGAATATTTTCGATTTGACTTAATTAAGCTGATCCTTCAGTATTATTGGCGTGGACGCATTCCTGGCCCTCGCCGATCCTCGCCGCCGTCGCATGGTCGAGCTGCTCGCCCAGGGCAGCTGCAGCGCCGGCGAGATTGCCTCGCGGTTTTCCATCAGCGCACCTGCCGTCTCGCAGCACTTGAAAACACTGCGCGAAACGCGGCTGGTGCGAGTGGATGTCCGCGGCCAGCAACGCATCTACACGCTCGCGCCCGAAGGTTTTCGCCAGATCGACGAATGGCTGGCGCGAACGGTTCGTTTTTGGAGCGGCCGGCTTGACCGCCTCGGAGAAGCGATGGCGCAATCGGACAGCCCCGCGCCGGGTGCGCCAGGATCGGCGTCTGCGCGAGCCCGGCGGGCGCCTGCTGCAATGCCGAGGCAGCAATCGCACCCACGAAGCTCGTCGCGCTCCAGGCCCCATACCCGAAAGAGGAGAAAGTCATGACCGAAACCACGGCCCCGCTGTGCATTGTTATCGAAGCCTCCGCGATCCGCTTCGAGCGCACCTTTCCGGTTCCGCTCGAGACCGCCTGGGATTACCTTACCCGCCGCGACCTGCTCAAATCCTGGCTCGCCGACGGCACGATCGAGCCTCGCGTCGGCGGACGCGTCGATCTGCAATTCGAAGTCGATCCCTGCCGCGACGAGGCGGCCTGCCACAGCGTGGGCACGGTGCTCGAATGGAACCCGCCCACGCGCCTGAGTTACACCTGGCAGGAGGAGCTGCACGCGAGCCCTGAAAAAGCAAGCTACGTGATCTTCGAGCTCGCTCCGGTTCCAGGAGGCACGCAGCTCACGCTCACCCACAAGCGCCTCGATCCCAAGAAAAAGCACCTCTACGGTGCCGGATGGCACACGCACTTCGAGGTGATGGCGGCGCGCGTGGCGGGCACCGATCCGGCGGTCTTTCAGGTGCTCTTCGAGCAGCTCCTGGCCGTCTACGAGCGGCTGATGCAGCGCGAGGGTTAGAGCGCCGCAGCCAAGAGCGCGGGTTGTGGCGCGAATTTTTCTCCCGGGCGTGGGAGCCATTTTCTGTCCATCGCGGTCAAAGGAGAGAGCAAAATTCTTTCCTGCAAGGATCGCGTGCAGGCCCGTTCCATGTTCGTGGGGCGGC
>JASHTH010000126.1 GCA_030040655.1 Acidobacteriaceae bacterium
GGGCAGACCCTTGGACAAGATCCGAGCCCACATCGAAGGGCACCTCGACCGCCCGGTGCGTCTCGAAGAGCTCGGCCGCGTCGCCGGCATGAGCCCATTCACCGTCCAGCGGCTTTTCAAGCGCGAAATGGGCGTGAGCCCGCTGCAATACCAGCGCGCGCTCCGCGCCGGCTCGCTGCGCAACGCGCTCAAAAACGGGAGCAATGTGACGGACGCCATTTACGACGCAGGATTCGGCTCCTCGAGCCGCGCTTACGAAGGCGCGCAGCTCGGCATGACGCCCGCGCGCTTCGCCCAGGGCGGACGCGGCGAGCAGATCGCCTACACAACTGCGCCGTCTCCATTCGGTTGGGTGGTTGTCGGGTCCACCGAGCGGGGTCTCTGCTGGCTGGCGCTGGGCTCGACCTCGAAAGAAGCCGAGGCCAGCCTGCGCGCGGAGTTTCCCCAAGCCACGCTGCGCCGCGATCCGTCGCTCTCAAAACTGGTCGATGAGGCGCTGGCCAGCGTTCGCGCCGGCATGGATCTCGCCCAAAGCCAGACCCGCGCGGAGCCCCTGGACCTGCGCGGGACCGTCTTCCAGCTTCGCGTCTGGGAGGCGATCCGGCAGATTCCACGCGGCGAGACCCGCACGTACAGCCAACTGGCGAGCGATATGGGGGACCCGAAAGCCACGCGCGCCGTGGCTCGCGCCTGTGCCTCCAACCGTGTCGCGCTTCTCGTTCCCTGCCATCGCGTCGTCGCCGCAGGCGGCTCGCTCACCGGCTATCGATGGGGAGTCGACCGCAAGCGGCAATTGCTCGAAGCGGAGCGCGCCTGAGCGGCTCGCGGTGAATCCTCCAGATCTGAGCCGAGCTCGAAGCGGCGCGAGGTGAAAAAGCTCCTGGTTTCACACAAAAACTACGGGTTTTCCTCGCCTGGCGGGATGCCAAATTTGCGCCGCAATCCCACTTTCGTGCGCTAGGAAGCGGCAAGATTGCGGCTAGAATCGGCGGCGGGGGAAACCACGTGCCATCGGAGTCAAAGCGCTGGATCGGTTTTGCATTCGGTCTCGCGCTCGCTCAAGCAGTGGCATCGGTAACGATCCCACGCGGTTTCGCGCTCACAACGGTCAGCGACATTGTCTTCGCGCTGCTGCTTCTTTTGCTCCTGATCGCGTTCGCGCAGAACGCCATCCGCAGGCGGGGTCGCCTTCGCTCCGTTTGGCTCCTGCAAGCAGTCGGCTGGGCATTCTGGCTGGCGGACCAGTGCTCCTGGTTTCTCTACGATGTCGTTCTTCGCAAGCCGTTGCGCGAGATGTTCGCCGGCGACGTGGTCCTGTTTCTTGCTGGTGTTCCCATGCTTGCCGGACTGTTGTTGCGACCCCATCTTGAGCCGTCCCACCGCAGCGCTCGCTTCGGCGTGCTGGATTTTCTCGAGCTCATGCTGTGGTGGATCTATCTTTACGTTTACCTGGTGATCTGCTGGCAGTACGTCTCCCCGAATGCCGACCTCTACAACCGCAATTTCGACTGGCTTTACATGGCGGAAGTTCTGGTTCTGGCAGTCGTGCTCGCCTGGTCGGCGAAACAGAGCGCCGGCCCGTGGCGGCGGTTTTACGCCCTGTTCCTCGGCGCGGTCGTGTTGAACTACTTCACCGTGCTGGCGGAAAACCGCGCCATCGAAGCCAACACCTATTACAACGGGAGCTGGTACGACATCCCGTTCATCGCGTCGTTTGCCTATTTCATGATTGTGGCCATGAGAGGTCGCAACCTGCGCCCAGCTCCGGAAACGGCCAAGGATGAGGGCTACGTTTCCGCGCTTGCCAGCCTCGCGGTCTTGGCGGTTCTTTCGTTGCCGGTCATTGTCGTGGCTGGCGTCTTCGACAAGTCCGTCCCGCCGGGCGTCGCACACTTCCGTGTGCTGGTCACTGCCCTCACCCTGTTCGTCATGGCGGCTCTTGTGCTTGTAAAGCAGCGCCGACTGCACCAGGAGTTGAAGCACGCCAATCAGGTTCTCGAAGAAGCCTCCATGACCGACCCGCTCACCGGAGTCCGCAACCGGCGATTCTTCTCGGCGACGGCGGAGGGCGACGTCGCGCAAACCTTGCGCGCGTTCGTCGAAGGGCGCGACCGCTCGACCCGGGACCTGGTCTTCTACCTGATCGACATGGACAACTTCAAAGAAGTGAACGATCTCTACGGTCATTGCGCGGGCGACTCTGTCCTCGTCGAAACTGCACGGAGGCTTGAGTCCGTCATGCGCGATTCCGACGTGCTGGTACGCTGGGGCGGCGAGGAGTTTTTGATTGTCTGCCGCTTTACCGATCGCAGAGAGGCCGACGCGCTCGCACTGCGCGTCAGGCGGGTCATTCGCGCCGAGCCCTTCCGGGTGAGCGCTTCGCTCGCCATTCGGCGCACCTGCTCGATCGGCTGGGCGGCCTTCCCCTGGCTCGAAGACAATGTCGACGCCATGGGATATGAAGACGTGCTCAACCTGGCTGATCGTGCGCTGTGCCAGGCCAAGCAGGCCGGAAAGGATCAGGCGATTGGCATGACGCCGTCACAGGTCGACCTCGACCCGATGCAGAGCTTTCGGCGGGAGAATACTGCATTCTCGACCACTGCCGCGCCGTAGTTGCCAGGGTGCTCCAGGTCCGTGTTTTCGGACCTGGGAAAGCATGATCGTTGGCGCGAATTCGTGCGGTTGGAGGCTTGGTGTAGGTCGAGCCTGAACCTCACAGATCCAATGCCCCTCAGGTCGCCTGTGCTCACGCCGCCTTGTCGCCGATCGCCAGCAGCGTCCGGAACTGCGGCGTCTCCTGCTCCTTGTGCACCACCGAAGTCTGCACGTTGCGGAAGCCGGCTTTTTCCAGCATCGCTTCCAGTTCCGCTTCGCTGAAGCCCAGCCACTCGTCGGCGTAGAGCTCGCGCGCTTCCTCGAACCGGTGCTGCATCAGATCGAGGATCACCACGCGTCCGCCGGGAGCCAGAATCCGCCACGTCTCGGCGATCGCCCGCTCCGGATGCAGCGCATGGTGCAGCGACTGGGAGAAGAAGACCAGCTCGACCGCGCCGGACTTGATGGGAATCTCTTCCATGTCGCCCAGCCGGAACTCGAGGTTCTTTACGCCGTTCCTGCGCGCCTGCTCCTGGCCCACCTCGATCATCTTCGC
>JASHTH010000127.1 GCA_030040655.1 Acidobacteriaceae bacterium
GCCCGGAGCCATCCGCAACGTGATCATCGGCAATGTCACCAGCACTGGCTCGTCGCCTCTGCCGTCGATCGTCAGCGGTGTCCCCGGCCATTTCATCGAAAACCTGAAGGTCCACGACGTTTTCCTCGAGCAGACCGGCGGCGGCTCTGCCGAAATGGCCGCCATCGAGCCAGAGGAGCACGAAGCCGACTATCCCGATCCGGACATGTTCGGCGACTTGCCCGCAACGGGCTTCTTCATCCGCCACGCGCGCAACGTGGAGATGAGCAACGTCGCAGTCGCCACCCTCAGCGCCGACGCTCGTCCGGCCTTCTGGCTCCATGACGTCGACGGCGCCGATTTCTTCCGCACTCGTGTTCCCCGTGGCTCAGCGCCGGCTTTCGATCTGCGCCAGGTCAAAGACTTTCGCTCGTTCGGCGCGCAGCACATCCCCGATAGTGCGTTCGAAAGCGTGGACACGCGCAAAATCTAGGCGAACTCACGCGCTTTCCACATCTTCGGCGGGCCATTGCGCTGGAATACACTGAATTCTTATGGCCGCATCGATCACGACCGCTTCGGCGCCGCGCATCGCCCGAGACATCGCGGACCTGGTCGGCCATACACCGATGCTGCAACTCCGGCGCCTGGCGCCCGAGCCCGCCGCCGCCGTCTTTGCCAAGCTCGAATTCCTCAACCCCGGCGGCAGCGTGAAGGATCGCGCCGCGCTGGGCATGATCCTCGACGCCGAAGCGCGGGGGCTGCTGCGGCCGGGCTCGACCATCCTGGAAGCGACGGCCGGCAACACCGGCGTGGGACTCGCGCTCATCGGCGTGAACCGCGGCTACGCGGTCAAGCTGTATGTTCCCGAGGGCTTCGCCGAAGAAAAATGCATTCTCATGCGCGGCTTCGGCGCCGAGGTCATCCGCACCCCGGAAGACGAAGGAATGAGCGGGGCGATCCGGCGCGCGCGCGAAGCCGGCGCCGAAATTCCCGGCTCGTTTATCGCGCTGCAGTTCCACAACCAAGCCAATCCGCAGTTCCACCACGACACAACCGCCGTCGAGATCTGGGAGCAGATGGACGGTCGCGTAGACGCCTTTGTGGCCGGAGTCGGCACCGGCGGAACGTTTTCCGGCGTGGCGCGATTCCTCAAAGAGCACGACTCCGCCGTCATCCATGTCGCCGTCGAGACCGAGGGCTCGATCCTGCAGGGCGGAGAGCCGGGCAAGCACAAGGTCGAAGGCATCGGCGTCAGCTTCATCCCTGAGACCTTTCACCGCGAGGTTTGCGACCGCATCGTGGCCGTCAGCGATAGCGATGCCTTTGCCATGGTCAAACGCCTCGCTGCGGAAGAAGGCGTACTCGCCGGCTCCAGCTCGGGCGCGGCTGTTCACGCAGCGGTGGAGCTGGCTCGTGAGCTCGGGGCGGGCAAGCGCATCGCCGTGATCGTTCCCGATTCGGCGGAGCGCTATCTATCCAAGAGAATTTTCGAGGGCGGCGCCTAGCCGGGCACTCCTCACGCAACCGCCGGACCTCAGCCGACCCGGCGTTCGACAAGCAGAACTGTGTTAACCAAGTCGAGTACTCATCGTCTTTGGGACCACGCACGCACGGGAAAAATCAATAGCCTGTGATCCTGAGCAGCACCCAGTGCGCCGCAAGCGGGCAGGTGGAGTCGAAGGGTCTGCGGCTATGTGTCGGCGAATTCAAGGAATCTCTGATTCACCACACTTTGAAATGCGTTGCGGGGACCGCGATGAAATCCATTGTGATTCTTCTTTGCGTCGCGTTCGCGTCTGGCAGTCTCAGCGCGCAGACGTCTGGCTGGCAACCGCCGGCGGGGTTGTCGCAGACACCGATCTGGCCGGGGGCTGCGCCCGATCCGCAGCCGGTGCAAGGACCGGAGAAGGTGGAAACCGATCCGAAGGCCCTGATCGGCGGCCGCACGGTGACCGGCGTGAGCAACGTGACGCGGCCCACGATGACGGTGTACCCGGCGCAGGGCAAGAACACGGGCGCTGCGGTGGTGGTTTTTCCGGGCGGTGGCTACCAGATGCTGGCCATCGATCTCGAAGGCACGGATGTCTGCGACTGGCTGGCTCCCAAGGGGATCACCTGCGTGCTGCTCAAGTACCGCGTGACCGACGTCGGGCCGTATCCGAAGTCGGGGCCGTATCCGGAGTCGCCCATGGCGCTCGAAGATGCGCAGAGGACGCTGGGGCTGGTGCGCTCTCATGCCTTCGAGTGGCACATCGATCCGCAGAAGATCGGTGTGCTGGGGTTTTCGGCGGGCGGGCATCTGTCGGTGGCCATGAGCCTGCATTTCGACAAGCGTCTGTATCCGGCCGTGGATGCGGCCGACCCAGTGAGCTGCCGTCCGGATTTTGTCGTGGCTCTTTATCCGGGGCATTTGTCGCGGTCGGCGGCGGAGTCCGATGCCGGCGTGGGTCTCACGAAGTTTCCGCTTCCTCTGCCGGACCGTCTTTCGCTGGCCGACAAGAACTTGGGAGTGAATCCCGATCTCCATCCCGGCAGCGAAACGCCGCCGACGTTCTTGTTGCAAGCCGAAGACGACCACATCGACAGCGTGTACGACTCGTTGTCGTATTACATCGCGCTCAAGAAGGCAGGCGTGCCCGCGGAGATGCACATATATGCGCAGGGCAATCACGCCTTCGGGCTGCGGCGCACCAAGTATCCGATCACCGAATGGCCGAATCTGGTGGAGAGATGGCTGCGGACGATCGGGATGATACCGGAATAGGCAGGATGCGTGCGCGCACGCGGCTCGGCCGGGTTTCATTCGTGGATCTATTCATCGTGAGCCGTAAACTGCGGCGCGGACGGTTTCGAGGATCGCATTACACGCTCGGTGCGCGCGAAGGCGCGGCAGAAGGCCTCGGCGACGGAAGTGCCGAGGTCGAAACCGGGATCGGGCGGGAAGGCCGTGCGGACGAAGATGTGGGTATAAAGCATGGGGCCGAGAAGGAGGGCCATGGCGAGGTCGAGATCGAGCGAGGAGGGAATGAGGCTCCGGTCGATGGCGCGGCGCAGGATGCGCTTGAGCGCCATGCGCGGAGGCTCCATGACGCGATGTCGCCAGGCTTTGCCGAATTCGGGATGCGTCGCCGAGTAGGCGATGAGCGAGGGCATCATGCGGTCGCGGAAGGGTTCGTGCTCGCTGGGCGGGCGCCGGTTGAGCACGGTGGCGAGGTCGCCGCAGAGATTGCCGGTATCGATATCGTCGGGTTCGCGATTCAGGCCATTGACGAAAAGCATGACTTCGAGAAGCAAGGCTTCCTTGTCCGCCCAGTGGTTGTAGATAGTGGCTTTGCTCACGCCGGAAAGGCGGGCGATGGAGTCCATGCTGGTGGCTTCAATGCCGCGGTCGGCGAAAAGCCCGATCGCGGCATGAAGCACTTTGTCGTGAGCCTCGGAACTGCGCGGACGAACCATGGTCAGATCTCGATCTTCGTAAAGCGCCAGGCGCCAAAGACCATGAGGACGGAGCCGACCACGGCCATGACGAGCAGGTCGGTGAAGGCGCCGAAGACGGAGCGGCCGAGGAGAAACGAGCGCATGCCGTCGATCCCGTAGGAGAGCGGATCGAGCGCGGTGACAATGGTGAGGAGCTTGGGCAGGCCGGCGAGCGGGAAAAGCGCACCGGAGAGGAAGTAGATGGGCATGACCAGAAAGTTCATGATGAGCTGGAAGCCCTGCATGTCCTGCAGCCCCGAGCCGATGGCCATGCCCAGCGCGGCAAAGAGCAGCGCGATGAGAACCATGAATCCCAGCGCGATAGGAATGGTGTAGTAGCTGACCGGGCGAAAGCCAGCGAGCACGCAGACCACGGTGACCAGCAGGCCCTGCATGACTGCGACCGTCGAGCCGCCCAGCGTTCGGCCGATCATGATCTGAATGCGCGGGACCGGCGCGACCATGGTCTCCTTGAGAAAGCCGAACTGACGATCCCAAAGAATCCCGAGACCGGAGAAGATGGACGAGAAGAGCACTGACATGCCGACCACGCCGGGCGCCACGAACTGGAAGTAGCTGCCGTTGCCGGCGCGCTGGAAGACCGGGCCAAGTCCGAAGCCGAGCACCAGCAGGTAAAGCAGCGGCTGGCCCAGCGACGCGACGATTTGCGCGCGCGAGCGCGTATAGCGTTTGAGCTCTCTTAGCCACAGAATGTAAATCGCTCTCATCGTCTACCTCCACTCCACATGCGGGCAAACTGCCGCATTTGGTCGGTTGAGTTCGCGGTTTCGTCGCGGATGGTCGAGCCGGTGAGGGCCAGGAAGGCTTCTTCCAGGCTCTCGGTGCCGGTCTGCTCCTTGATGGCTTTGGGCGAGCCCTGGGCCACGAGCCTGCCGTGGTCGATGACGCCGATGCAATGGGCGACGCGATCGGCTTCGTCCATGTAGTGCGTGGTGAGGAAGACCGTGACGTTCTCGGTTTCGTTCACCTTCTTCACGTGCGTCCAGAGCTGGTTGCGGCTTTGCGGGTCGAGGCCCAACGTGGGCTCGTCGAGGAATAGGATTTTCGGCGTATGCAGAAAGCCGCGGGCGATCTCCAGGCGGCGCTTCATGCCGCCGGAGAATTTCTTCACCTGGTCGTTGCGGCGTTCCCAAAGTTCGAATAGCTTGAGCAGTTCTTCGCTGCGATGGCGGCGCACTTTATGCGGCACGTGATAGAGAACTCCGTGGATCTCCATGTTCTCCCACGCCGTAAGGTCACCATCGAGACTGGGGTCCTGAAAGACAATGCCGAAACGCTTGCGCGTTTCGTTCTGCTGGGTGAGGGGGTCGAGACCGTCGAGCTCGATGGAGCCGCCACTGGGCTTGAGCAGGGTGGTGAGCATCTTGATGGTGGTGGTTTTGCCGGCGCCGTTGGGTCCGAGGAAGGCGAAGATTTCGCCGGCGGCGACGTCAAAGGAAACGTCGTTGACGGCGGTAACCGAACCAAAGGATTTGGAGAGATTGCGGACACGGATCATGGAGATTTGACCTCCGATCGATCAATAC
>JASHTH010000128.1 GCA_030040655.1 Acidobacteriaceae bacterium
GGCGGCGACTACGGCCCGTACCAGCACATCGTCGTCCTCTTTAACGCGACTAACGCGCAGGTTACCTTCACCAACAGCCAGTTGCAGGGTCTGCCGTTGCACCTGCACCCAATCCAGCAGAACTCAAGCGATCCCATCACGCGGCAATCAACCTTCAACGCGCAGCAGGGAAGCGCAACCGTGCCCGCGCTGACCACCGCGGTGTTTGTCGCCGGGAAGAACTAGATCGCCGAGCGGTTGCTTTTGTACGAATCCTGGGTGCCCCAGGTCCGTGTTTTGGGACCTGGGATGTGTTCACGGTTTCGCGGCCTCAGCTTCCGCCAGCCACCCTCTTCTCAGTTTTTCCGCCGGAATGCTCGACATGTACGGCTTGATATCGAGGATCGGTGTTCCATCCAGCATGTCCACGCCGCGGACGTGAATCTCGTTCTTCTCGCGCCGCAGAATCTCAACCACGGTGAGCCCAATGGGATTCGGCGTTCGAGGCGATCGCGTGGCAAAGACGCCGTGCACGCGGTTGTCCGACGGCGGCCGGGCAGTCAGATCGAACCCTTCTGAGCGATCGAAGATCCAGATCACGAAGAGGTGCGAAAAGCCCTCGACGTCGGCCAGGCCCGGCTCGTATTCCGGCAGAATCCTCAGCACGCCTTCGGCGCCGTGCTTCGCGCCCAGGCCTTACGGAATTTGCGAAGTGCTTTTGTACGGGCTGGCGATGAATCCGATCGCGACCGGCGTGAAGATCGGCGTTTGCCTCCTCATCCATCGTACGATCGCCGGGATAGTATGATGCCCGAAAGGCGAATCGCTTCCTCGGCTGTACCGATTCGCCGAAAAAAGCTATGCGGGCATTCTGCCCCATCCTGGCTGCCCGAAGCATGGCAGGAGAACGAGTACATTGACCCCGCCGCGCCGCTTGCAGATTCGAAGCATTCTCGTTCTCTGGCTCTTCGTGCTCAGCGCAGTTGCGTTTCTTGACCGCACCAATGTGTCGATCGCTGGACCGTCCATCCAGCGCGAACTCGGAATCGACAACATTTATCTCGGCTGGGTCTTCAGCGCGTTCCTCATCGGCTATGCCGTGTTTCAGGTTGTTGGCGGATGGCTGGCCTGTCGCTTCGGCCCACGACGCACGCTGGCAGCGGGAGTTCTCTGGTGGGGTGTTTTTACTGCGCTAACCACCATCGCATCGCAGTATCTTGCTCATGCACTCGTGCTGCTGATCTTGATCCGCTTTTCTCTCGGCGCGGGCGAAGCCGTTGTCTATCCGGCCTCGAACCAATTTGTCGCGCAGTGGATTCCCGTCGCCGAGCGCGGCCGCGCCAACGGCTGGATCTTTGCCGGCGTGGGCGCGGGCGCGGGGCTGAGCATTCCAGTGCTGGCATGGATCATTGCCGGCTACGGCTGGCGCGCCTCGTTCTGGTTTTGCGCGGTTCTCGGCGTGATTGTGGGACTTGCCTGGTACGCCATGGCGCGCGACACGCCGGAGCAGCATCCGCTCGTCTCGCCGGATGAATTGAAGCTGATCCAATCGAAGCGTTTGGTTGAAGCCGCGTCTGGTTCGCCGGCGCAACTCTCGTGGCGCGCCGCACTGGTCAATCGCAATGTGGTGGCGCTCTCGCTCAGCTATTTCAGCTTCGGATACGTCGCCTGGATCTTCTTCAGCTGGTTTTTCATTTACATGGCGCAAGCGCGTGACCTGAATCTGAAGTCGAACGCCCTGATTTCGATGATTCCATTTCTCGCCATGACGGTCTGCTGCCTCGGCGGCGGATTTGTGAGCGACTGGATTGCAAGGCACTTCGGCTTGCGCGCCGGCCGATGCGGCATTGCGGTCTTTTCGTTTCTGCTCACGGCGGTGTTCCTGGTTGTGGGATCCCATGCGCGCGGGCCGTATGTCGCGAGCCTCATCCTGGCGGGCGGAGCCGGCGCGCTGTATCTTTCACAAAGCTCCTTCTGGGCAGTGAGCGCCGACATCGCCGGCGATCGCGCCGGAGTGGTCTCCGGCGTGATGAACATGGTGTGCCAGATCGGCGGTGCCGTTACGGCGTCGCTCACGCCGTACCTTGCCTTCCGATTGGGGTGGAACAGCGCCTTTCTGGTTGCGGCCACGCTGGCGGCGGCGGGCGGAGCCCTTTGGCTCTTTGTGGACCCGACGCATCGCTCCGGGGCAACTTCGGCTGCAACGATGGAACCCTCCGTCGATGTCCCGCCGCCGATTCCGGCGAAATGAATTTCCGTCTCTTTTTGGCCCAATCCGGTTCATACTGGACAGGAGCGAACGATTCAGGAGGTCGAAGATGCGTAACCCGTATTCCCGCAGGGATTTTCTTGGCGCGATGGGCGTGGCCGCGGCCGGAGCGGCAATGGCGAAGCCCCTGATGGCATCGGCGGCATCGGCGTTGAAAGCGCCCGCAGGCCGTGTGGCCATCGGCCTTTGCCCGGAATACAACCGTCAGGTTGCCGACACGCTTTCTGCCATGTTCGATCAGCTTGGAGGGCTCGCTCCGCTGGTGCGCGGCAAATCCGTCGCCATCAAGCTGAACCTGACCGGCTTGCCCTCCTCCAAGCTCGGCACCATGCCCAACCAGATGACGCATTGGGTTCATCCCCAGGTCATCGGCTCGCTGGTCTCGCTGCTCGGCAAGGCGGGAGCGCAGCGCATCCGGCTGCTCGAAAGCGCGCCTGCAGGAACCAAACCGCTCGAAGAGTTCATGATCTCCGCCGGTTGGCAGCCGAAGGACTTCGCCGCAGCGGCTCCGCATGTCGAGTTTGAGAACACCAATTTCCTCGGCAGCGGCAAAGGCTACGCGCGCTTCATGGTTCCGGGCGGCGGGCTGATGTACGCGGGCTACGACCTGAACCATTCCTATCGCGACTGCGACGTCTTTGTCTCGCTGGCCAAGCTCAAGGAGCATCGCACCGCCGGCATCACGCTCTCCATGAAGAATTGCTTCGGCATCACGCCGTGCACCATCTACAGCGACAACGCGCCCCAAGACGAGCCCAGCATCGTTCCCGTCGGCTTCCGTGGGCCCATGCACTCCGGCTCGCGCGTGCCGCCCAAAAGCGCGCCGCAGCCCGTCGCCCAGTCCACCGACCCCGGCTTCCGCGTGCCGCGCGTCACGGCCGATCTGGTTGCCTCGCGACCCATCCATCTCGCCGTCATCGACGGCATCTATACCATGACCGGCGGCGAGCTACCCGACCAGGGACCGCACGCGCTCCATCAGGCGATTCATCCCGGGCTGCTGATCGCTGGCCTCAATTGCGTGAATACCGACGCTGTCGCCGCGGCTATCATGGGTTTCGATCCTATGGCAGATCGCGGCACGCCTCCGTTCGAGAATTGCGACAGCACGCTGCGCTTCGCCGAGCACCTCGGTGTGGGTACGCGCGACCTCACGCGGATTCAAGTCGTCGGCACGCCGATCGCCAAAGCGCGCTATCGCTTCCCCGCACTAACGCAGTTGACGACGGCATAGGAATCGACGGTTGTCATTTGCAGACGACTGAGAGGTTTGAACCCACATGCCTGACTTGAAAGACCAGCGCGACGAGCTGCATAAGATTCTCGATCTCGATCTGAGCGGCGGAACGTATCAAGGAGACGAAGAAGCGATCAAATTCATAACCGCCGACTACGCCGAGGCAAAGCGCCGGATCGAGGCGTGGTGGAAGGCTTACAAAAAATGGGAAGAAAACGACAAATTCAATGTGGCTGTTCAGGATGATCGGATGACCATGCGGTCTTACGGGTCCGCATTCGCCTACCAGGTGTCGAAGACAAAACCTGTCGGTATAGGAGACAGAAGATTCTATAACTCCGAGCGCAAAGTTATGGATCCCGAGCCGCACAAAATCCCCTACGCAGCAATGAATCTGGCTGCTCATCAACGCGGTATCGACACTTCCGCGTATGCAAATCCCGATCATTTCGTCAGTCGCAAGGCGAAATACGATGCCGGCCTCCATGACCTGAGCGTCAAGTTGGTGGTGAAGGGGCAAGATCTCAAGGCGAATTGCCATCACCAGGCTGAGCCGACCCCACACTTTTGCTTTCTGCCTCTTTCCAAAGGCGAAGACCAATTTGTGCTCTATAAGCTCATGCGATATGCGAAAGCGCTCCGGACTACGAATGCGGATCTGGATACGCTGGTTCGCGGTTATCGCAGCATGATGACGAGGGTGAAGCTGGCCAGCGATTACGATATGGGCACTGGCTACAGCGCCGTGCCCACACCCGACCGCGACGATGGGCTCAAATACAAGGTGACCTACGGTCTCGGATCCACCGTCAAGAAAAGAGGCTTGAAAGTTCCGCTTGTAACTACCAAGGAACGGCTACAGGCGCGACAGGAAATGTATTTCCAGCACCGGGCAGATATCGTGAAATTCGGCGGAAACGAGGTCGTAATCGCGATGCGACAGCATGCGGGCCCGTTCCCCGTATACGCGGTCTATGACAACGGCATTCTCAAGTGCTTCACTATCGAGAACGGCCAAATGAAGCTCAACGGCAAGACCATTTCTGCGATTGGAGTCGCCAACTGGGAGAATTAACCCGGTTCCAGGCTTCTCGTGCGGTGATTCGCGCAAGCCGACGAGCTGGTTGGCCGCGGCACGCCGCCGTTCGAAAGACGCGGAAGCGGGCTACGCCGTCGCCCTCTGCTGCTCGTGATGGCCGATGCGCACGCTGACGAGCTTCGACACGCCCGGCTCCTGCATGGTGACGCCGTAGATCATGTCGGCGGCGTGCATCATACGCTTGGAGTGAGTGACGAGCAGGAACTGCGTCTCCTTGCTGAGCGAATGCAGCAGCTCGGCTAGGCGGCCCACGTTGGTCTCGTCGAGCGCGGCATCCACTTCGTCGAGCGCGCAGAAGGGGCTGGGCTGGAACTGGAAGATGCCGACCAGCAGCGCCAACGCGGTGAGCGATTTCTCGCCGCCCGAAAGAAGGAGGACGTTCTGCAATTTCTTGCCCGGAGGCGAGGCCACGATCTCAAGGCCGCTCTCGGCTTGATTTTCCGTATCGACCAGGCGCAGGAATGCCTGCCCGCCCTGAAACAGGCGCGAGAAGACATTGGCAAAATTCTCATTGATGTGCGCGAAGGCTTCGTCGAACTTGGTGCGCGAGATCTGATCGATTTCCTTGATCGTCTCCTGCGTGTTCTCGATCGATTCGATGAGATCGTTGCGCTGCTCTTCGAGAAATCTATGGCGCGCGGCGGTTTCGTTGTACTCGTCGAGCGCCATCATGTTCACCGGGCCCATTTGCTCCAGGCGCTCGCGCAAGGCGCGGCACTCTTCTTCTTCGGCGGCGAGCGCGTCGCCTTCGACGCGCACGATCGATGCATCGCCGCGTAACTCCGCGGCCGTGAGGCTAACTTCCGTCAGGCAACTCCCCTCGAGATGTTCGAGATCCGCGCGGAGTTTGGCCATTTCGCTGGCGCGGCCGGCGCGGTCTTCGCGCAGCCCATCCAGCGCCGCGCGGGCTGACTTGAGTTGCGCCTCGAGAGTGGCTATTTGCTGGCGCAGCACCTGCGCCTGTTCGGCCAGCGCTCGCGCTTGCGATGCGGCCTGGTCGCGCTGCGCGGCCAATTCGCGGGCGCGTCGGGCAAGTTCGGCGATCTCGGCGACGCGCTGCTCGCATTCTGCTGCGGCGTCGGCCCTCTGCTGTTGGATGGATGAGACGCGCCGCTCGAGATCCGCATTTTGCCGATCGATGCGCTGGAACGCCGACTCCGCGCCTCGCCGCCGCTCTTCGAGCCCGGCGAGCTCGGCGGTCACATGGGCCGCTTCCTGCTGCAGGCTCTCGCGCGCCTGGCGAGAATTGACAAGCTGCGCCTGCAACTCGTCGAGCTTCTTCTCGGACTCGGCGTGCTCGCGCTCCAGGCCCGCGCACTCCTCGCGCTTTTGCACGATCGTCGCGTGCTTGGCTTCGCGCGCGTCCTTGTTGCGCGCCGCCTGCAGAGTCCACTCTTCCATCCGCCGCTCGATGCGCTGCGCCTCGGCCTCCATCTGCTTCAACGCCGCGCTCTGGTTGGCCGCATCGCTCTCGGCTTCGCGGCGCTCCTGGCTGCGCGTCTCAAGCTGCTCATCCAGCTGTGCCAGAGTGCGGGCAAGGACCGCGGCTTCGGCGTCGGCCCGCGCAAGAGCCTCATCAAGCCTGGCTAGCTGCGCCTGGGTCTCGCGCAATTCGCGCTTCAGCGCCAGAGGTCCGGCGGATGCAGGCCTACCGCCTGTGACCGTCGAGTTGTGGAAGCATTCGCCTTCGGGAGTGAGGAAATAGGCTTGCGAGTGGCGTTCGGTCAGCTCACGCGCCAGCGCGGCGGTTTCGACCAGGTAGCCGCGCTTCAGCTTGGGCAGCACCCATTCGAGTGAGTTGCCGAAGCCGTTCAGGACGCGAATGGAGTTGCGCAGAGGAGTGATGCCGCCGCCGCTGAGCGGGGCATTGAGCGGTTCGCCGGCCTCGTCGACGAGCACTCCTTGCATGTTCGAAAAGGTGTCGGGATGCGCGGCGCCGGGCGCATGAATCAGGAACGTGGCGCGGCCCTCGACGCCGGACTTTAGAACTTGCACGCCCTGCTCGGCGGCCGACCAGCTTTCGACGACGAGATAATTCAGTTCTTCGCGCAGAAACTCGTCGACCACGGCTTCATGCTCACCGCTGACCTCGACAAAATCCGCCAGCGTGCCCACGGGCGCCATGCCTTCGGCCAGAGCGCCGGGCTTGAGCAACCGGCGAACCGTGTCGGTGGAGTAACCGTGGTTGCGGATTTGCGTCTCCAACGAATCGCGGCGCGCCGCAGCCGCAGCCTGGTCGCCGCGCGCCTGATTCGCCCGCGCGCGCACCTCGTTTTCTTCGCTGCGACGCGCCTGCACAGACTCGCGCAGCGAAGTGATCTCTTCCTCAAGACGTTGGAGGGCCTCGGCGGCGGTTTCGAAGCGCAACCGCGCTTGTCCGCTCTCCGCGCCGATATGTTCGCGCTCTCCGCGCGCCCGGCTCATCTCGGCCTCGAGCCGCTCGGCCTCGCGCTCCAGCGAGGCCAGGCTCTCTTCGGCCTGCGCGGTCTGGTTGCGCGCGTTGCCGGCCTGCGTGAGCAGATGCATCACGCGGCGGCGGTTGGCTTCCAACTCCCGCTCGGCCACGAAGACTTCTTCGGCCGCCGCCCGGGCTTCCTGCTGCCGCGCTTCCACCTTTTGCCGGAATGCCCGGGCCTCGCCCGCCGCGGATTCAAGGAACGCGCGCTGCTGGGCGCGTTCTTCGGCGATCCTGCCGAGCTCGGCGCGCGAGGTCTCGAGCTCCGTTGCAGCGGCGGCGATGCGTGATTCGAGTTCGGTCACGCGTTCAGTGTCGGCGCGCTCGCGAGCCGAGGCGCGCTCCAGCTCGACGGCGGCTTCATTGGCGCGGCTCTGCGCCTGCTGGACTTCGCGATCCAGCTCATATCCGCGCTCGTTCAGCGCGTGCTGGTCGACTTCCATTCCGTCGATCCCGGCAGCCGAGGAAGCAATGCGCTCGCTCAGCGCGGCGATCTCCTGGTCCAACGCCGCCTGGAACGCATCCATCTGCGCCATGCGGCTGGCCAGTACCACGCCCAATCGGCCGCGCAACTCCTCGCGAACGGCGGCATAGCGTTGCGCCTTGGCAGCCTGGCGCTTCAGGCTGTTCATCTGTCGGGTGACTTCTTCGAAGATGTCTTCGACGCGCGCGAGGTTTTGCTTCGCGCTTTCCAGGCGCAGCTCTGCCAGCCGCTTCTTGGTCTTAAAGCGCGTGATGCCCGCGGCCTCTTCGATGATGGCGCGGCGATCGTGCGGCTTGGCGCTGAGCAACTGGCCGATGCGCTCCTGGCCGATGATGGCATAGCTCTCCGGGCCGAGACCGGTACCCATGAAGATGTCCTGAATGTCGCGCAGGCGGCACAGTTTGCCGTTGAGCAAGTATTCGCTCTCGCCGGTGCGGAACAAACGGCGCGTGATCACGATTTCGCCTTTTTGCGGGGCGAAGTGAAACTTCCGGCGGCGAATTTTGAGGACCACGGGCTGCGGTCCTTCGGCGCCTGGGTGCGGAGAATCCTCGTGGGCAGCGGACGGCGGCCCTGGGGATTGCTCTTCATCGATCGTCTGCCCGGGCTGCTCGGCGGCGACAATCTCTTCGGCTTCGGCGGCGGTCCGGCGGCGCAGGTCGTCTTCATCCCAGTCGGAGGGGCCGCCGGAATCGACGACGATTTCCGGCTCGACAGCGACCGGCCCTTCGTAGACCTCCGGATCAATCATGGTCAGCGTGACTTCGGCCATGCCGAGCGCCTTGCGGTCGCGCGTGCCGGCAAAGATCACGTCCTGCATGTGCGTGCCGCGCAGGCTCTTGGCGCTCTGTTCGCCCAGAACCCAGCTCACGCCGTCGAGGATGTTTGACTTTCCACAGCCGTTCGGACCCACGATCACGGCGATGCCGGTCCCCGGCACGGTCAGCTCGGTCCGGTCGCAAAAGCTCTTGAAGCCGAGGATGTGGATCTTTTTCAGTTTCAGCATGCCGACTCCCCAAGCGATTCAGGTGCACAAAGCGCGACCCTGAGGAATGTATTCTCCATTCGACACCCGCAGCGGATCGTTGCAGGCTGCCCCGCAATCCGAAGGTACCCAGTCGATTACCAAGTTAGGGTTCCCGGACGGCAGAATCAATGCCTTTCCGCCCCGATTTTGTGGATAAAGGGCACAAATCCCGAAAAATCCCGGAAACTAACGAAGGGAAACGGACCGAACGGCTGTTCCCTGGGAGTAAATGCCTCCACTTTACCAGTTTTCGTCGTCCCCATCGGAAGCTCCACGTCAGCTTTGGTGGACAAATTCCCACATCGATACGGAGAGAGTTATACTTGAATATAACTGGGAGGGGTTGTGGCTTCGACGAAACTGCGTAAAGTGGGCGGATCGGTCATGATGGTGGTTCCTCCCGGAATTCTGGATCGACTCCACCTTCGTGCCGGCGCGATCGTCGATCTCCAGGTCGACGAAGAGCGACTCATCGTGAAGCCGCAAGCAAGGCCGCGCTATACCCTGGACGAACTTCTCGCACAATGCGAAGACAAGGCGCCGATTTCAGTAGAGGACCGCGAATGGCTGAATGCCGCGCCTGCGGGGCGCGAGCTTTTGTGAAGCGCGGCGACATCTACCTCGTCTCCCTCGACCCGATCTGCGGCCACGAACAACAAGAGACTCGACCCGTGCTTGTCGTATCGCCCGATTCATTCAATGAATTGACGCAGGCTCCCGTCGTCGTTCCGATCACGTCGGGAGGATCGTTCGCCCGCACGCGCGGATTTGCCCTACCTCTCGCCAGCGCCGGGACAAAAACCACCGGCGTAATCCGATGCGATCAGGTGCGAGCGCTGGGCTTTGGCGCTCGCGGCGCAAGGTTCCTGGA
>JASHTH010000129.1 GCA_030040655.1 Acidobacteriaceae bacterium
GATATGTTGACCAGAGGATGCCGCCCTCAGCTCACGCGAGATCCAGAGTCCTCTACTGTCTGCTGACGGCGGCGTGCGTCACCCAACTTGCGCCTGCGCAGCAAAGCGGCGAGGGTTCCTTCGAGGCACTTCTCAAAAAAGGATTCGATCTACACCGCCAGGCGCGATTTAATGATGCGATCCCGGTATTGGAACAGGCGCGGAAACTGGAGCCGGACGACTATTTCGCCAATCTTCTCCTCGGAATCGACCTGCTGCGTACCGGCAACGCAGCCGCAGCCGTACCTCGTCTGGAATGCGCTGCGCGTAGCCGGCCAAGCGAGGAGATCTCCGAGGGATATCTCGGCGAGGCGGAAGCCGACCTTGGCCATTACGCGCGTGCCGCCGAAGCGTATCGTCAGGCCGTCGACCGCAGCCATGGCGCCGAGGATGCAACCGAGGTCTGGGCCGGCTTTGCGCTGGAACGATTTCGATCGATCGGCGAAATCCTGCGCAGTTCTGCGGCGGGCCTCACCACGGTGCGCCACTTGCAGGCGGATGCGGCCAAGCCCTCCGAGACGCTGATTTGCGAGGGCTCCATTCCTGAACTGGAGCGACGCCTCGCGCTTCGACCGTCCAAACCGGACCTGGAGACCGCATACCGGCTGTCGATCTGTTACGCGGTCGAGGCGGGAAGAGCGGCGTCACGATTGAAGGACGACGCCGAAGATGCAGCCGCGCTGCACCGTCTGCGAGGGGATATTCTTCTGCGCCTGCAAGGCGACGCGAATGCCGCGAAAGATGAATATGAGAAGGCCATCGAACTGCAGCCGCGCGTTCCGGCTCTGGAGGAGCGGCTGGCCGAGGCCTTGTTGACCGGCGGTGATACGGATGGCGCCCGGCAAGCGGCGCAAGCGGCGTTGGCCATCGATCCGCACCGGCGCGACGCAATGCAAACACTCGCCTCGATCGCGATGAACAGTCGCGATTACACCGAGGCGCTGAGGTGGCTGCGGCCGCTCGCCGAAGAGGAACCGGCGGACCGGAAGGTGCAAGTGGAATTTGGGAGAGCCCTGGCGCAGACCGGAGACGCCGCCGCAGCCCTGAAGCATCTCGCTCCGGCTTTGGCTGCCGGTTATCCCGATGAAAAGGGCGCTCTTCATGCGTTGGAGGCGCGCGTTCTGCACGAATTGGGCCGCGATACGGAAGCGGCGAAAGCTGCCACCGAAGCGCGGCAGTTGTCGGATGCTTTTCAGGCTCGCAGCAAAGATGGCCCGCACGAGGGACCGGATGATCGCGAATAGACGCAGCCTGCTGCGCGCGGTGCCGTGGCTAGCCGGAAGCGCGATCCCTGGCAACCGGCTTTGGCGGGCCCTGGCTGAAACCACGCCATTGCCATCTCCGATTCGGCTCGTCGACGGTGCCGCCTCAGCCGGCTTGAGCTTTGTTTTGCGCAACGACGCCCGCGGCCGGAAGTACCAGGTGGAGACGTTGCCCGGCGGCCTGGGCGTGATCGATTTCGATGGTGACGGATGGCCTGATCTCTTCTGCACGAACGGCGCGTCGTTGCCCAGCCTGACCAAGAGCGCACCCGAGTATTGGAATCGCCTCTATAGAAACAACCGCGATGGTACGTTCAGCGACGTGACAGCGAAGGCCGGCCTGCAGGGCGAAGGCTACTCGATGGGCGTGGCTGTCGGCGATTACAACAACGATGGCCACGAGGACCTCTTCGTTGCCGGAGTGCACGCGAACTATCTCTATCGCAATAACGGCAACGGCATGTTCAGCGATGTGACGCGCAAAGCGGGGCTGGCCGGGCCGGGCTCGCTGGGAAGGCCGGCATGGTCGGTCGGGGCCTGCTGGATCGACTACGACAACGACGGCCTGCTCGATCTTTTCATCTCGAACTACTGCGACTGGGAGGCCGGCAGCGACCCGATCTGCGGCGGAATGACGGAACAGACGCGCGCCTATTGCCATCCGGACCGCTATCGCGCCGAGCCGATGCAACTCTACCATAACAACGGCGACGGCACATTTACCGAGATCACGCGCAAGCAGGGATTGCCCGATCTGCTGGGCAAAGGCATGGGATTGGCCGTCGCCGATTTTGCCGACGATGGCCGGCCCGGCATTTTCGTCGCCAACGACAATGCGCGCAATCTGCTGTTACGCGATCTCGGCAAAGGCTTCGAGGAAACCGGCGTTGACGCGGGCGTGGCCTACAACGGCGACGGGCGCAATATCTCCGGGATGGGCGCGGATTTCGGCGACATCGACGGCGATGGCCGGCCCGACATCGTGATGACCGGCCTTAAGAACGAGACCTACGAGGTGTTTCTCAACCAAGGCAAGGGAACATTTGATGACGGCAGCGTGCGCACGGGCCTGCTGAACCTGAGCCGGCGATGGAACGGCTGGGGCTGCGGGCTTGTGGACCTGGACAACGACGGCTGGCTCGACCTCTTTATTGCCGGCGGAGGGCTGGACACGGAGGACGCGCAATCGAATCGCGTCTTCCGCAATCTCGGCGGGCATTTTGAGGATGTGACCGGCGAAGTGGGCAGCACGTTCAACCAGGCCGCGCTGCATCGCGGCGTGGTTTTCGCGGACTTCGACCGCGACGGCCGGCTCGATGCCGCGGTGACCGCGCTCAACGCGCCAATCGAGCTGTGGTGGAACCGCACCTCGCGTGAGAATCCGCCACGCCACTGGCTGCAGTTGCGGCTGACCGGCCGGCGCAGCAATCGCTCGGGCGTAGGCGCGGAGGTTCGCTGCCGAGCCGGTGGGCGGCTGCAGGTGCGAACCGTTTCGGGAAGCGTGGGGTATGCCTCCACGAGCGATCTCACCGTTCACTTCGGAATGGCAGAAGCTACGCGTGCAGCGGTTGAGATTCGCTGGCCGTCAGGACACACACAGAGCCTGGGAGAGGTGGCGGCGGACCAGCGGCTCAATGTCGAGGAGCCGGAGAACTGAGCGTCCGCCTTCGAACGTGCCGGCAATGCAGAGATTGCGAAGCTTTATCTGAAACCGCCAGCAAATTCCCGGAAAAGTCGCGGACAGCGCCTGCTGAAAAACCATAAAACGCAAGAAATATCGCCAGCGCGGATAGACTGCTGTTTTTCGTGGGGACTAAGAATAGCTGCATCGGCGGTCGGCCAATATGCGGAGGTGTAGGTGGCCCTGCCGCCGCTTGTGGGGGTCGAAAGAGCGATGACAAGTGATTGGATGAAGAGCGTACTGCGCTCGGGAGCGCTTCTCGCAGCCGTCGTTCCGACGGTGTTTCTGGCAGTGAACCAGCCGGCGTGCGCGCAAAGCTCGAATGCGCAGGTGAGCGGTCTGGTCACCGACAGCAGCGGTGCAGTCGTGCCCGGCGCTTCGGTGAAAGCCCTGAATACGGCCACCGGCGTTCCCTACGCAGCCATCTCCGACGGCGCGGGAACCTATGTCTTGCTCGAGCTCTTGCCCGGCCCTTACACCTTATCCGTCATCGCGTCCGGCTTTGGCCCGGTCACACGATCCGGTTTGACCCTGCGCACCGGCGACCATCTTACGCAGAACTTTCAGCTCAAGCCGGGTGCGGTCGAAGAGTCAGTGACAGTGAACGCAGCGCAGACAATGATCTCGTCCGACGAGGCAAGCACGGCGGCGGTGCTGGACAACTCGATGATCACGGAGCTGCCCCAGTTGAATCGCGACGCGCTCGACCTTTCCGAAACGACGCCTTCGATCCAGGGGTCGGGACCGGAAGTGGATCAGGTCGGGACGCTCGGCAACGCGGCTTACCTCATCGCGAATATGGGAAACAGCTACTCGGTTTCGGGCGGCCAGGTGAACGGCACCAACATCAGCGTGGATGGCAACCCCGTGCAGGAAGCCGAATTCAACGCGACCAACCGCTCCATTCCCACTCCCGACTCGATCGGAGAGTTCCGCGTCGAAAGCGGCGTGCTCACCGCCGATAAAGGCCGATACGCCGGCGGCATTATCTCCATGCAGACACAGAGCGGAACCAACACCTATCACGGCCGCGCCTTCTTCTACTTCCGCAATCAGAATCTCAACAGCAACGACTGGACCGACAACTCGCTTGGCAATCCCCGCCAGGACTTCAGCCAGAAGAACTACGGCGCCGCGGCGGGCGGGCCGGTGCGTCTCCCGCACCTTTACAACGGCACCGACCGTACTTTCTTTTACGCGGCCTGGGAAGGCGAGCGATTCTCGCAAGGGCAGGAAGTGATCACCAGCGTTCCCACGCTCCTGAATCACCAGGGAGACTTCTCGCAGACGGTGATCAATTTCAACAACGGGCAGCCGGTGTACGCGACCATCTACGACCCGTTTTACGGAAAATATGATTCGAATGCCGCCGACTGCACCGGCCCGCTCGCCGGCCAGAGCCCCTGTTGGATTCGTCCCGAGTTTCCGGGTGCGAAGATTCCGGCCAACTACGGCTCTTCTACGGCCTGCGGCAGCATGACTTGCTCGCTTTCAGGCCAGAGCAAGCTTTTTGCCGATTACCTGGCGTTGTGGCCGCTTCCGAATCACACTCCCGCGGGCGTGAGCGACCACGCCAACAATCGCTATGACCCGATCGAGACCACCCGGCCGACGGACAAGCTGTTCTTCCGCGCCGACGAGGCCCTGCGAAAGAACCAGCATCTGCAGGGAAGTTTGAGCCGGTCGATGATGACCGACGATATTCCTGCGCCCTGGCTTCATGCCGGCGAATCGATTACGACCGACGATGATTGGAGCGGGAGCCTTCTTTATACGTGGACGGCAAATCCACGCACGGTGGTGAATCTGCGTCTCGGCTTTGGAACAACCAAGCTGATCAGCAACGGCGTCTCGGGGCTGGGTTCGGCTCCCGATCCCAACGTCAACACGTCCAACTGGCCGTTCGATCCGTTGCTGAAGAATAACCCGGAGAAGTCGACGACCGAGATTCCGCCGGCCCTGACGATCTCCGGATACACCCCGGTCGGCGGTTCCGAGTTCGATTCGTTTATCACTCAGACCGACAATGGGACCGTCTCCGTATCGCGGCTGCTGGGCCGGCACACGCTGAAGGCGGGATACGAGCAGTACTTCGTTCGTTTTACCGAGCAGGGCGGCGATCACACCGGCGCCGCGTGGGTGAACCCGGGCGGCGGCTCCAACCAGTATTGGAACCAGATCAACGGCCTGACCGGCAGCCCGCTGGCCGAACTGATGATGGGATCATCGAACTTTTTCCAGTGGGGCAACTGGGATATCACGCCCTATGGATGGGATCAGGCCGCCTATGCGATGGACGATTGGAAGGTGAATACCAAGCTGACGGTGCAGATGGGGCTTCGCTGGGATCACGATGGCCCGCGCCGCGGCCGACACGTGCAGGGCAGCCTGCTCTACGACCTGGATGCCACGCACGTGCTCAACCCCAACGCCAACTGGGCGTGGAATCAGGTCACAGCCGGCGAGCCGGGTCTCGCCGGACTGCCCGCGCCGGCGTGGCTTTCGCAGGGCGCCACGGGCCGCGTGGCGCTGCTGGGCACGCCGGAGTATCCGCAGACCAACCTCTACACCACAGATGCGGCCAATTTCCAGCCGCGCCTGGGTATCAACTGGGAGATCAACAGCAAGACCGTCCTCCATTTGAGCGGCGGCACCGTCGACCAGGGGCTCAACGGGCTTTCCACGGATTGGCTGAGCTTCTATTACAACTCCAACACGTTTAACCAGATTCCTTCGCTCGACGGCCAACATTGGGTGAGCGAGTTCGGCGACGACCACGGGCTGGGCACATTCCCGTTGCAGCCCAGCGGGTCGCACCTTGGTTTTGTTCCACCGCTGACGACGAACCACGAGTACTGGTACGCCAGCTACGGATCCGCCGGCAACTTCGACCAGGCGGGAACGACCATCAATCACTACCAAACGCCCACCAGCTATATGTGGGGATTGAGCGTGCAGCGCCAGATAGGGAACAACTGGGCGGCGATGGCCGAATACCAGGGCATGAAAGGCGTGCATCTGCTGATGAACGTTTTCAACTGGAGCTTGAACAACGTTCCGCCCGAATACTATAAGCTGGGCAGCCATCTGAACGACCAAGTCCCCAATCCCTTCTATGGGCAGTCGGAGACCTTCGCCAGCCAGCCTACGGTTTCGCTGAGCCAATTGCTGGCGCTTTCGCCGCAATACGCGGGCACGACCTCGACGACTCCGGGTGAAACCACCTGGGGCAAGTCGTTCTCCAATTTCGCCAATTTCCAGATTCAGTCGCGCGGCTATCATGGGCTCGCACTGCTGGCCGCCTACTCCATCCGCAAGACGCTCACCAATGCCTGGAGCACCGACATTCACGTCTATGGCGCATCGGCGGGATTGCTGCAGAATCCGCATAACCTGATGGAAGGCTACGGCGTCGGGCTGTATGAGATGCCGCAGACATTGAAGCTCAATTACTCCTACGACCTGCCCTTTGGCCAGGGAAGGTTGTGGATGAGTCATCCGCAAGGCATCGGCGAACATGTGCTGGACGCCGTCGCCGGAGGTTGGGCCGTGGCCGGCATCAGCACCTGGAACGTCAAAGGCACGCCCGTGCTGCTGCCCACGGTGGACGGCGGCAATACCGCGCCGGGTGCGGCTCTGCGCTGGTCACTGGCGGGCAGCAATGTGAGACGCTCCGGCGTCAGCTACCAGGATGCGCTGGTGATCAACGGCAACTTCGCCGCCTCGTCGGCACAGGGGGTGCTCAATCCAGCCGCCTTTTTGCGCACGCCGGATTACAGCTTCAGCAACGCGCCGGTGATGTTCCCCAATCTGCGCAATCCGGGCGGCTTCTACACCGATGCCAGCATTCTCAAGAAGTTCTTCCTTGGCGAGAGCACGACCCGGTACTTCGAGGCGCGCATCGAGGCGCTGAATATCTTCAATCATCCGGTCTTCGGCCAGATCATCGACGATCCCGACTCGAACGTCTTCGGAGGCATCAACGGCAAAACCGGCCAGCGAGTGATGCAGGCCGGCGTGCGATTCTTCTTCTAGACGGAAACCACTACGGCTGCGAGTCTTGAGATGATGCTGCGTTTCAGTCGGGTCATATGGCTGCTTTGCGCAAGCGGGATAATCGGATGCGCGGTTTTTGCGCAAACGGCAGCCGCGCCGCGCGCGGCCTTGCTGGCGACGCGCGACGTGCGCATTGAATTGCGCGCGGACGAGGACGCGCCGAAGCTGGTCACGCTGACGAATCCCGTCGGCAACCCATGGCGGAATGAGCAATCCGAAGGGCTGCCGGCAGAGGTCGAGGTGAACGGCGCCAGCGTTCCCCTACATTGGCAGCTCAAGGCGGAGCTTTGCACCGCGGACGCCCGTCGCGTGGTCTTTGTTTACGAGTCGGCGCAGCCGCATCTTCTTCTGCGCTGGCAATGGGAAGCGCGCGCCGCATTCGGGCCGCTCGAACACACCATCGTGGTCG
>JASHTH010000130.1 GCA_030040655.1 Acidobacteriaceae bacterium
ACAATATCGTTGAAGCTGTCGGCGATCTTGCCGGGCAGGCCGGTCCAGGCCACGGGAAGCCGCGCGCTGAAATTGCCATCCCTCATGGAATGCAGACCTTGAAGCACCGCGGCCATGCATTCCGAGGGTGTGGGCTGCAAACCGTTAGCCGAAAATTGGTTTTCGTCCTCCTGGCTCGCGCCAGGTTGCGATACGAGGGTCTGCATCGATGCATCCTCTTGGAAAGAAATGGGGAAACGGTGGCTGGGCGGACCTCGATAGACCAATCCCAAAATGAAATACCTGTACGCGCAGCTAAAGTTGGGATGCGCACCGCGTCTTTCGAGTTGGCCCCGAAGGAAAAAAATCCCTCCGATATGCAATTCTTCCTCGCTGGGATTCTTCGTTGATCGAAAGCCAGAGGAAACGCATATCCCTGAGTCCAATGCCTTCCATGGCGTTCGTGCGGTACGCCCGTCGGAAATTGGCGGCGTTGCGGGCTGACGCAAAAGGCGACGCAGCCGATTTTGATCGAATCGTGATTCGCAGGCAGGCGTTCGGGCGCATGGGCGCATCCAAGCGTGTGACGCCCCTTTTCCGGGATTCCCGTGCAAGCCCTGCCCGGCGTTCTCGGTGCCAGACCGCTACCTGAAGATGCGGGACACCCATGTCACAAACGGCCACTCGAAACCTCGTCTTTTGCTTTCCCTGCCCCGCGTGCGGCGAGCCGATCTCGCTTCCCTCGCAAAGCACACTCGGCGCCTTCGGCACATCCCAGTATCTTTGTGCAAGCGTGTGGCCAATCCACTTCCTTTGCTCGCGATATTTCCAAATCTTTGCGGTACCGCAATCCCTGATCCGAACCAGCACCGAGGCCCAGGTCAGCCGGATCTCCCGCAGCAGCTCTCTTTGGCAAATTGAGTGCGAATGTTCGGTCGAAAGCTGTGGCCGGCCCCATTCGATCTATACCAGCTACGAAAAAGACGCCAATCCGATCTTGCTTTCGCGCATGATCCTGACCAACAAGCCGGTTGTCGCCTGTACCGGCGGGCACTCGTTGAAGTTTCACCGCGAACATCTGACGGCGTTCCGCCTTGTCGGCGGTTAGAGAACCTAGGAGCTTTGCCGTCGAAATCCGATGATTCGGACTGGTGACGGGCATGGATGCATCGGCTTCAAAGCGCATCAAAACCTGCAGAAAGGATTCGATCCGGGGAAGATTGCTTATGTTCTTGCCAGCCCTTCTCAATCGGCGCTCGGTATCTCTTGCCTTGCCGATTGCGGCTATTGCCTATGGTTGCGCAGTTCTGTCGCCGGCGAACGCGAGGGCCGCTTCCGCGCCGAGCGATCCTACGCATCCGCAAACGCAATCCAACCTGACCGTCGATCGCGATCCGGTACGCTCACCGGATCCGGAAGTTGCGCCGGCGCCGCCTACCGCTTCCGCGAAGGTGGGGCAGATCGAAAAGCGAAAGGATGGCACCTATACCTTGCATCAGGACGTCGACGAAGTCCTGCTGAACTGCGCCGTAGTCGACGAAAAAGGAAGGCCTGTCCTGGACCTGAAGCGTGACGACTTCAGGGTATGGGAAAACGGCGTGCCCCAAGTCACGACGTCCTTCCTACATCAAGATCTTCCGGTATCGATGGGTCTGCTGATCGATAATTCAGGATCGATGCGGGACAAACGCGAGGCCGTGAACCAGGCCGCAATGAAGCTGCTGGCCGAGTTGAATTCCAAAGACACGGTGTTCGTCGTGAATTTTTCCGATCGCGCGCTCCTCGACCAGGGATTCACTTCCGATCTCGCGGCCTTGAATCGCGCAGTGAACCGCTTCGATACGAGGGGAGAAACGGCGCTGTACGACGCGGTGGCCGCATCTGCCGACGAGCTCGCCCGGCACGGCAAGCAGGCCAAGCAGGTTCTGCTGATCATTACCGACGGCGCCGACAATGCGTCGAGGCTCAATCTTCAACAGGCGATTGCGCGCGTGCAGAGGCTTGGCGGCCCCGTGGTTTACGCCATCGGTCTTCTTTACGACTCCGAGCAAGCCGAGGCCCGAAGCGCCAAAGGCGCTCTCGAGTCGTTGTCTCAGGAAACGGGTGGCATTGCGTACTTCCCCCGCTCACTTGGCGAAGTAGACAGCATCGCCGACCAGGTCGCGCAGGATATTCGCAACCAATACACCGTGGGCTATCGTTCCAGGCTGCCCGCCACCCTGGGAGGCTATCGCACTCTGCAGGTGATGGCCAAGTCTCCCCGCCACGGCAAACTCATCGTGAGAACGCGCCACGGGTACTACGCGCAGGCTCGCCGACGCAACCAGGTGGTGGAGAATTCGAGCCAGGAACCGTACCAACCTTCCGTTCGCTGAATCGCCCGGGAACGCTTAGGAAAGCCGCCTTCTTTGGCAACCCCTGTACCCTTTTAGGAAATTTTGTATCCCAAGCCGTAATCGATGAGTCGACGCGACTTCGAGGAACGGCGACCTTGTGCATCCAAGAAAGAACGCTCCATTCCCTAAAACGGCGTAATTCAAGGGTTGCCCCACCCTTTTCGCCCGATTCTGGCGAAAGAGTGGACCGCATACTTGACCCTGCATGGGCCGGGCCTGCGGCTCCGGAATCCTCATGAAAAACATCTTTCCTTGCCATTGACATAGGCATCAGTGCAGGTGGAAAGAGACGTCGATGACGATCTGGACCGCCACGGGATGCCCTTGATACATGGCGGGACGAAACCGAAATTGCTCGACGGCTGCGATGGCTTTCTGTTCCAGCCCCATTCCTAAATGCCGCGTCACGCGAACGTTTTGCGGCATCCCATGCGCATCGACGATGAGTTGCATCGCCACGTCTCCCTGGAAATTCGCCGCGCGCGCCTCCTCGCTGAATTCCGGCTCGACGGAATGGATGACGACGGGCGCAGACACTCCTCCGCCCACGCTCATCAGTCCACCGCCAAAGCCGCCCCCACCTCCGGGGCCTGCGCCGATGCCATTTCCGGCGCCGATGCCGCCGCCGAGACCCGCCCCGAATCCGGCACCGCCGCCGTTGCCTTGCGAATCCAACGCCACCTGCGGAGAATCCGGCATCCCGAAGTTCGGCAATTTGCTGCTCGCCGTCATCTTTACGACCTCGGCCGGCGGTTGAGCCAGCTTGGGATGATCGAGCCGGAGAATTTGTGGCTGCATCACCGGCATCTTCGCCACTACCGTAGGCAAATGTCCCTCGATGGGCAGGACGCGGTGATGCACGCCACCGCCGCCACCTCCGCCGCGCACCTTGGCCACCGGCATGGTCGCCGGAGGCTGCGGCCGCGGGGCGTAGAGCCTGAAGTCGAGATGAGTCACGTCCGCCTGGGGAGGGATGACCGCGGGCCGGAAAGGGATATCGAGGAGAAACAGCAAGGCCAAAACCTCGGCATGAAGCACGATCGCAACGATCCGGGCAACGCGATCGTACCTGCTTGAAGCGAGATTGACTCCATCTTGGAAAAGAATCCGCGGAGAACGGCTTCCCTTTTCTTCCGGGTTTCCTGACCAATCGGGGCGATCGAGCGCATCCGCCCGTTCCGTCGGCTCCCATTCGGCGACCGGATAGTATCCGGATCCAGAGCTGGTCCCGACGTGATTTACGGCGCCCGCATACCTGCGCAAAACCGGTCTAAGTACCGATCCTTGATAGCCCATTTCGATTTCGCGGGAGATTGACCCGCGCTCCCTTTCTGCAGCGAATGACAAGATGCCGTGTCGGATCCTGCTGCTTTCGATAGCTCCGATGCACCATCCGTCTATCCGCCGTCGAGCAACTTTTGGATCGCCGCGATCCGTCGACCGCTCACCATATCCCTTTGTCCGATCCGGTCACTTTCTTGCCGATGGCGGCAGCAGTGGCCAGAAAAGGCAACATGCCGAGACGCGCGGAGCTTTTCAGCCTCCGCCGGCGCAGCGCGGCAGTAAGTTGAAGCGCATAAAGAAGGGCGCATTGAGGCAAAATTCGCACCCGTAGAAACTCCCGGCCGTAGAACACGGCATCACCGCCGAACTGTGCCGCCGTTCTCACAAAACCGGGCAGATTGAGCCCGCGGCTGCGATATTCGTTCGCGTAATCGGAAACAATGGCAAGATAAGTCGCAGCGCCTTCCCAGATATCGGCGCCATTGGCTGAAGAGCGAAGGTCGAAGTAATCGATTCCATCCGTCTCGGCCAACGCGACGCAATCCACCATGTCGCACAACCGGAAATAGAAATGACGGTACATGCGCTGCAGAGTGGAGATCAGGATCCGGTCGGTGGCCGACGGGACCGCAAAGACGATGCCCCCGGCGATGGCCGCGCGTCGCCGCTTCAAGAGCGAGGAAGCCAGGGTGACCTGTTCGCCGGTTTGTCCCAATCGCCCGACATGAACTTCCACCGCCTCAGTGAACCCTGGAATCAGGAAATTCAATTTACAGGCCAGGCGGTCGCCCCAGCTGGGGGACGCGATTTTTGCATCGAAGCACTTTTCCATCAGCATCAGGACGCCGCTGGGGTCGGCAACGGTGTAGAGATCCAGATCGCTGCCGATGTCGGGAAGGTGGTCGAGCGATTTGATCACCATCACGCCATAGCCTGAGATCTCAAACTCGCGACAGATGGCCGAGAGCAGAGGCAGCACTTTGGCGATGCGGGCGCGCTCTGCCTCAAGGGCCGATAACGCCCAATCGGCATGCCATTCGTTCGGCCTTTCGCGCAGGCCCCGAAGCAATGCTTCCAGTGCGCGCACAATGACGTGATTCGAATTGGCCAACCTCAGCAGATCGCGGAATTCTTCCCGGCCCAGATGCAGAACTTCCTCGGCGAGAAGCTGTTCCTGCCGCGCACACGCCGGATCGCAACCGGCAAGCTGGAACATAAGACGCGATAGAAGATCCATCGATTTGTTAATTGGGCCCATAGCTACTTTTAGATATCGTGTCCTGACGATTTTCGAACTAATGAGGCATTTGTTGTGGTGGCGGCGCCGCATCGTCCGCTCGAGGAATCAGTTCGATCGGACCTGCTTCCCGGCGTCGTTGGCGACTGTACGCTGCGAGTGCGCTCTCCACGCCGCTGTCGCTGTCACCTGCTACGGCCGAAAGGCTCTTGCCGTCTGCGTTGAGCCGCGTTGCAAAACCGACGCGCATGTCCGAAAGATTGGCTTTCCTTGCTTTTTCGTAAAAGAATTGCGCGGATTCCAGGTCGCCTTCCTTTTCGGCCACGAACCCGCGATTATTGAGAGAGAACGCGTTTTCGGGGCTGAGCCGATAAGCAGTAAGAAAGT
The DNA here is from genome assembly GCA_030040655.1 of Acidobacteriaceae bacterium. Classification (GTDB taxonomy): domain Bacteria; phylum Acidobacteriota; class Terriglobia; order Terriglobales; family Acidobacteriaceae; genus Telmatobacter. The sequence continues at coordinate 5,284 of JASHTH010000130.1, forward strand.
CCCGTCTTGCCGTCGTCCAATCGTTGCGATTCACCGCGCGAACTCCGTCGATGCTGAGGGTGGCGACGCGCTCTTCGTTGGTGCCCGCTCCTTGCATCCTGCTCTGCACCCGCGCGGCGTTGGCTGCCGCCAGTTGACTCACCGGTGTGCCCCTCCACGATCGATTCGACGCTTCGACAACGGTCTCGTTGGAATGCAAATCGGCGGCCGCGTCGTAATAGCGCAGCGCCTCGTCGAGGTTGCCGATTGCTTCTTCGGCAACTCCGAGATTGTTCAGCGTGAACGGGTTTTCCGGGTCCAGCGACAGAGATTGATGCAGCATCGCCTCGGCCTCGGTCCCTCGTTCTTCGGCAACAAGCTGCATCGCGTCAAGATTCATATGATTGACCCGCATGGGCGCGTCTTGAAGGCCGGAGAGGGCCGCCATCATGGTCTTTCCCTCGAGATGTTTCGCGCTGCTCATATCGACTTGGGCGTTGCAGTCTTGCTGCGCCGCGAGCTTGTAGAATCTGCGGGCGCGATCCACCTGTCCGTTCAACTCCGAAATGTACCCGATGTTGTTTAACGTGAAGGGATCGGCGGGATCGTAAAGAAAGGCTTTCAGGAAAAGCGCCTCGGCCTTCTCATATTCGTGCTTTTGCACGGCCTCGACACCTTCGCGGTTGAGCCGCTGAACTAGGCTCAAATGGCTGCGCCTGGGAATCGTGATCTTCCACTCGCTGCTCGCCCGCGCGGCCTGGGGCGGGCCAAGTGCGGTGACTGCAGTCATCACGATAAGTCCTGCATTGAATCTGTGCATCTTACTCGTTCCTGCCCTTTTTTGTTTGGACCCAAGGCAAGGCATTGACCGGGCACAATCGTTTAGATGCCATCCCTCCGCCGGAGATGCTCCGCGTGTCGCGCGCTGAGGCAGACGACACACGTGTTCAAAGCTGCATCTAATTGATTTGCTCTTCATGGCCTTGCCTGAAAAATCGGAGACTGCCGGATGACAAAGACAATCATGGGCATCTTGCTGGTGGGATTACCCGTTTTGCCCGCAGCCAAATTGCAATCGCAAGAGGGCGGCGATCGTCCCCTTGCTGCGATCGCTGCGGACTCATCTCTCGATCTTCACGCCCTGCCGGCGCTGCCCGCCGGCAAAAGCACGGTTCTCGGCGGGGAGATTCAGATCGTCGACTCCGTTCGCGACGAGTTGACTCTCGACGCGCTCGGGATGGGGCCGATGAAGATCCGATTTGACGAACGCACGCGCGTCTTTCGCGACGGACAGAAGATCTCGGTTCTCGATCTGCAGCCGGCGAGGCACGCTTCGATTCAAACCGTATTGGATGGAGACAAAGTTTTCGCTGTGAGCATCCACGTGCTCTCTGATTTGCCCGAGAGTAGCTTCGACGGACGGGTATCGAGCTATCTGCCCGGCACCGGCGAGCTGACGATCGCCAGCGGCGATGCGGGAGAGGCCCTCACGGTGATTGTTCCAAGAGAAGCCGCCATCGCGCGGGATGGACAGCGCGCCTTCTCCTCAGTGCAGTCAGGTGTTGCGGATCTCAAGACGGGAACGCTGGTGTCGGTCAAGTTCCGGCCCGACGGAAACGGACACGGAATCGCCGACCAGGTATCGATTCTTGCCACGCCGGGATGGGAGTTCGAATTCAGCGGAAGAATCCTGGATATCGATAGGCACGCGGGATTTCTTTCTCTTATCACCTCGCTGGACGACAAGAGCTTTCGAATCTCTTTCGACTCCGCCCAGGCTCCAGCTATCGCAGCTCTGCACCGCGGAGACCGTGTGCGCCTGACCGCGCAATACGATGGCGCTCACTACGTGGCAACCAGGGTTGCGCCGCAGTAAGAATCGAATCTCCTCTAAGGCCTGTTTCCCAAAATGCCTTGCATCCGGTGCGACTACACAGGCTGCGGAAAAACTCTCCGCCGCGTTGCTTTGTAACAGGGCACGACTTCAGTCGTGCCGAAAGAACCGCAAGATCAACGCGGGCTTCAGCCCCTGCGCAATGCCTTGTGGAGCAATTCGTCTCCGCTTCGCCCTTTTTCCGCAGCCTCTACAGTCGCGCCCGGGGCGGCGCTGCGGCCCGCGAAAGCTCACGAAAACCCCCTCTTCGCCACGGCCCCATCCGGCGCTTGCACCACCGTTTTCGCCCAAGGGAACGAGTGCGATTCGATTCCGCGCATTCAACCATCAGGGCGCGAAGTTTGCCGGCTTACAGGGATCGTATCCCAATGTTTCGGCGGTTACCGGCGCCGGCGGCGTCGGCGGAACAGCCCAGGGAATGCCGTTGAAATCGAAGAATTCGAGAAGAGCCGGCTGGGCCGCATCGCGCGCGGTAAGGTGCGCCGCGCTTCCGATGAAACGGTTCTCCACAAACTTGATGACTGCCGTGTGATCCATGGGCGTATGCGACACATAATGCCGCCGCGTAAACGGCGAGACCACCATGTTCGGTAGGCGGAAACCAAGTTGTGCTGCGAATCCGCTAACCGCGGCCGCGTCGCCTGCGTGAGAACCGGGGTCGGTCGGCGAAAGATCGCAATGCAACGTCGGCGTTCCGTCGGGCGCCACGCAGGGATTGTAGCCGTCGGGATTCACCGCGATCGTGGAGATATCCGGAATGGTTCCCAGGGAAGCATCGGTGTTGTCGTTGGAGTGACCTGGCACCGGAGGCACGTGATCGTAGGGTCCACCTCCTTCGTCGTAGCTGAGGAAGAAAACCGAATCGCTCCATTCCGGGCTCGCCATGAAGGTGTTCAGAATGTTCGCCACCTGCGCCTGCCCCAGCAGAATCGATTGCTCTGAGCCTGGATGTTCGTCGTTTCTGCCGTAGCCTGCTTCAATAAATGCAAAACTGGGAAGGGTTTTGTCGGCGAGATCGGTGAAGAAGGTCGAGAGCGGAGCAATGTGGGTTGGATCGATGCAGAATGAGTCTGTCGAGTCACCCACAACATTCGACGGCTGCGTCGGCGGCGTGCATGCCGTGCCGGATGGGTTGCTATAAATATACCGGTAGGAATAAGTCAGGTTTTCGAAGTCCGTTGCCGGGTATCTATCGTTCCCCTGCGAGGGACAGTCATCCTCGTCGAGGCAATAACCCTCGGTCACCGTGAAATAGATCTTCCAGGACACATTCGCGTCATCCAGCTCCTGGAAGATATTGTCGATGTCGAGTTGTGACAGATGATCGTCGCCGCCGGGGTCCTTCACTAGCCCTTGTGTCGTGCCGCCGGTAAAAGTGGCGATGCGATTGTCGATGCTCTTGCTCGAGACCGGCGAGAACCAACGATCCGACAGGGCAAACTGCGAGGCCATGTAGTAGTAGTAGTTGAGGAAACCTTGATCGTAATATCCCATGGATCGTTGCCCGTTCAAATCGGTGAACGCTCCCGAGCAACCATTGGCTGCCGCGCAGCTTTTGGCGTAACCCGCGGCATTGTGAACAAAGCCACTCATCTGGATGGGCCGAGTGGCAAGAAAGTCGAAGCGGTTGACGTCTCCGTAGCTGGAGAGCCAGTCTGAGGACTCGTCGTCGACGCAAGTACTGGTGAACTTGAAGAGATTGAACGATTGACCTTCGTCGTCCTCGTTGCTGATCGATGCAAGCTTGTCGTCGATGCCGTCGACCGTGTACTTGGTCCCGTCGTCCCCGATGTTCCAGCCGTTGGCGATCCGATAAGGATTGAGCATGCCAAAGTAGTTGTCGAACGTGTGATTCTCCTGCAGCATGAAGATCACGTGGTCGATGCCCATGACGCTGCCCGGCGGCACGACGGTTAGGGTTGCACCTGCCGTCGCCTTTCCTCCAGATCCAAGCGCGGTCGCTGTATACGTCGTCGTTCTTGCCGGATCGACGAGCTCGTTTCCGCCGCTCAGTCCCAAGGTGTAGGAGCTTCCGTCGGTGCCCGTCACAACAACGGACGTAGCGTGCGTCGCGGCGACTCTAAGTGTCGCCGAGTTGCCGTAGCTGATGTCTTTGGGATCGGCGACGATACTTATCGTGGGCTTCGGAAGCGGCGTCACGGTCACAGTGGTTGCGGCCGAAGCAGTTCCTCCGGGACCGGTTGCCACGGCTGTGAATTGCGTCGTCTTTTCCGGCGCGACCCTTTGCGTGCCCCCATCGGACTTCAAAATAAACGTGCGTCCATTCGATCCCTTTATCTTCACCGCAGTCGCGTGCACGGCAGTGACAGTCAGAGTGGACGACTTGCCGGCCTCGATCGAAACTGGGTCCGCGTTGATTTCGACGCTGGGACGGGGGTTCTGCGAAACATCAATCGTGACCGATGCCGAAGCTGTTCCCCCGGGTCCGGACGCCGTCACCGTGTATTTCGTGGTACTTTTCGGGCTTACCGCCTCTTTTCCGCCCGTCGGCGAAAGAGCGAATTTGGCTCCGCTGCTGGAGGTCATGGTTACTTTCGCCGCATGCTTGGCAATCACCGTCAGAATCGACGTGCCGCCTGGCTTGATTGCGTCTGGGAACGCCGAAATCGTTACCGCCGTTTTTTCGTTCGATGTAACATCCACCGTTGCGCTGGCGATTTGCTTGCCCCACGGATTGCTCGCGGTTGCCGAGTATTTTACCGTTGCGGCGGGATTGACAACCTGCACGCCGCCGCCTGGCTGCATGTCGAAGAAGCTTCCATCGCTTCCTGTGACGGTGAGTTGGGAATTCTTCGAGGCGGAAACCGTCAACGTCGAGGAGTCTCCGGCTGCGATGGAGGTAGGTTTGGCCGAGATGCGAACGATTGGACTGGAGGCGCCGTCGACCTGAAAGTAGTTACAGCCGCCAAGCAAAAGCATCATCAAGCCGCATGTGCACGGCGCCAAATGGCGACGAATTCCAGCTACACGCTCCAAACCCATGATACCCTCCCTTCCGGGCAGATCACGCAGCCTGTGCGACCCGGAATAAGTGCCGGCCGGGGAAGTTGCGTGATCGATAACTCACTTTTCAACTCAAGATCTTTTCTTTCCATCCGGATGCGTCTTGCGCAACACGAGCGCAGTCACAACAGCGAGTTAAGGCAGGGAGCGGAACTCGCTGATCAGCATCTTGTTGGATGGCTGCCGGACAATCCATGGATGTCCGGCCAATCGTCCCTCCGAAGATGATTTCAGGCTTCCGGAGGCGCGCTTCTTTGCAGTGCGCTCGCCACCAGGCGCGCGCCGGCCAGGGTTCGAGCGGGCATGCGAATTTCCCGCCCGTTGCGCATTGCTTTCTTACACATCTTGAGCTTGAACCAGCGAAGATAGTTACCAACCACGTTTCCCATCGTCATTCCGGCGCCAGCGCGAAAGTTGTGCTCGGCCATGCGGCGTTCGATCGCGGGGGATTGCAGGATGGCGGTAAGCTGAGCAGCGAGCGCAGAAGCGTCGCCGGTCGGATAGAAACGAACGGCCATATTCTCGGCCCTCGCCATCTCACGCAGTTCGGGTATGTCGGCGCACACGATCGGCACGCCGAACTCGCATGCCTGATGAGCCGGACCGCTTGAGCCGGTTGCGGAATCGTATGGCAATACCAGCACCGAAGTCTGGTGAAAGAGATCCGGAATCCGCTCCTCCGCAACATATCCGAGGAAATCGATGGGCAAATGCGAAGCTTGCGCCCGGCGAATCGACTCCCAGTATCCCGGTCGGGTGTGATGATTGGCCCCTGCAACAATTAACCGCGCCTGCGGAATCTGCTTGAGAACGGCAGGGAATGCCTCCATCAGAGTTTCGAGCCGTTTGTAGGTCCCCCAGTGGCCGATGGCAAGAATGCGCTTATCGGGGTTGCCGCGCCGGCTGAATTCGGGAGGCGCAGGGAGAGTCGTGAAAGTGCCGTGCGTGGATGCCAGGATGTTGCGCGCGTTGTACTTATTGATCAAGGTCCGGTGATAAGTGGGAAGAAGCACCGATACCGAATGCGCTCGCAATAGCGCCCGCGTCGCGAGCTCGATACCCAGCCGGATAGCTCCGTCCTGCTTGACTCCTGCGGCCTTGAAGTCGACGCACTCCAGAACGTGGTGCAAGGTAATGTGCGTGTAATAGCCGGCGGCCCGGGTAAGAGCAGGTGTGGACAGGCCTGCGAACGCGACAAATGGATTTTGAGGCGTGGCGAAACTGGAAAAAACGAGGTTATACCACACCACGTCCGGGTTCAACTTGCGAATCGTCCGAAGCAGGCGAATCGGCGTCGCGGGGCTCCCGAACTTCCAGCAGCGAATCACGTGAAAACCTGGAAGCTCGGGTTGCTGCTGAATCCTGAGCGGCTTGCCGTTCTTATCCGTCGCAAAATCGCAATCGGACAATTCGTCGGCAAGGATGGTTAATTCAACATCGGAATTGCACCTGAGCTCTTGTGCGATGTGAAATGCGTATTCGTTTAGCTGTCGCCCACTGGGAGGAAATGTTGCAACTAGACAGATTTTCATCGATGGACGTCCTCAAAACAGATTGATGCTGACATAGGGTCTGAATTGTTCACTTTGGCTGCCAGGAAAGTTAAAAAAGGATTCTCCCAGAAAGCCCGCCGAAATCCGGATGGGATACTTGACTCTCGTTTCGCGGTCGGCATCGCTGTGCCGGTGGCCAAAAGGGCCGGTATAAGAGACAAGGGCTCCGCTTTGAATCATGTCGTAAACATGAAAACTCCTTGTGCTCGACCATGCGGCCGAGGCTTGCACCGACCAATTGCGCTGGGGAGAAAAAACCAGAGATCCCGCGGGACGCAGATCCTGAGCGATTCCCGAGCGGCTACCTACGATTCGCCAGGAGCGAAGATCCTCGGCTTGCGCTTCTACATCCAGGCGCTCGCCGAATCTGCGATCGATTCCCACATACGACGACGTATAGTAGTTCTCGTAGCTTTCCGGCAGGAATCGCTGGTCGGTCGATCCCCAACCTGTCACCAGCGCGGTCTTGCCCCACGGCGCGCCCACGCGCATGTCCACCGCGGCCGAGAAGGTATTCGAACGCAGGTTACTCTCGGTAAATGGGCCAGTCTCCCGCATCACATAGCCACTCACGGCGACTTCGTTGAACAGGGAGCTTGTTGACCCATATGTGAAGATTCGGAAGAGGTTCTGGTTCATTTCAACCGGTGACTCCGTGTCGCGCCTAATCGTCTCCTGAATGCCGCTGTAGAGCGTCAGCACGTTGTTTCCCAGGCGCATTGTCGGACTCAACCCCAGGTTGAAGGTGGAGTCAACGGTATTACGATCGACGATCGAGTTGAGACTGGGCACTGAGATCTGCCCGCGCGCATCCCGCAGCTGGAAGAATCCAGCCATGGTGGGCAATGGCCCGAAATGAAGATGAAAGGCATCCGTATTCTGCGTTTCCAGCGAAGAACGCGGCGGGGGCAGGAGGTCGATGTCCGATTTCGGCACCGCGAACGACGCGTCCAGCTTGCTGTCGAGGACATAGACTGTCGAATCTTCAAAGATTGCCGAAGTGGAGAGATTCGCCAGGTAACTCACTTCGGGAGTGAGCCGCATGCCTTCGTTGGCTCCCGCCTGCATTAATGCTTCTTCCGCGGTCTGATCTCCGCCCGCCTCGTCCGACGCCTGCGCAAACGCGGTCACCGCTTGCGCGTTCTTGTGTTCCTGCAACAGAAGGTCCGCCCGGGCCAGCAGATAGTTGTAGTCCGGGTCTCCATCCGACTCTGCGTTCACGGCATCGAGTTCGCCCTTGGCCCGAGCCGTGTCTCCCATGGCAAGATAGTTGCTCGCCATCCCGATGCGGACCTGTTCGTCGGGCGCGCCGGCGAGTTTTGCGCGCGAAAGATAGTCTTGCGAAATCTGATATTCGTGCGTGCCGCGCAGTATGTCTGCCGCTGCAATGTATTGGCTGCCGCTGGGCGGCGGAGTCTCGCCCGCATCCGCCTCCATCAGCGCCAGCGCCACCTGCCGTTGCGCATCTTCCGGACGATCCAGATTGACCATGAGCTGCGCGATGGCCAGCCGAACTCCGACGCGGTCGCTGCGCTTCGCATCCAGGGCCCTGCGGAACCGCTCCATGGCTGCGTCCCAATCGCCAAGCGTGCTGAAAGCCTCGCCCGTGGAAAGCTCGATCGAACTCAAATTGCGTTCCTCGGCGTCTTTTGCGTCCTGCGCCGACGCCTGGGCGAGGTTCTCCGCTTGGTCAACGTAACGCAGCGTAAGTTCGCGGTCGTGGAGACTGGCGTAACAGCGCGCCAGGGATGCATCGATCTCAGGGTCGCGAGGAGAGAGTTTCGCCGCGATCTTCAGCTCTCCAATGGCGTCGCGGTAATGGCGATCCGTAGAAAGCGCGTTGGCGAGATTGAAATGAAGAGCGGCGTCGTCAGGCGCGAATCGAATCGCGGCGCGGTACTCGTCGCAGGCCTTCGCCAGCCTGCCTTGCCTGCCATAAGCCGTAGCGCGAATGACGTGAATTTCTTCGGTGTCTCCCTGCGCGTTCTCCGCCAAGTCGGCCTGGCGCAAGGCGGCGTCCAGTTTTTTCGAATCGAGATCGGCATAGGCAAGGCCAAGGTGCGCTTCTCCATTGCCGGGTTCCCTTTGCAACGCCGACGCGAAGTCCGCAGCCGCGGCAACCGGCTCGTGGAGATCGTTGAGGACATAGCCGCGGTTGATATAGGCCGTCACCACGCTGGGATCGCGGCGCAATACTTCGCTGAAGTCCAACTTCGCCTGCTCTAGCTGTCCGTTGTGCTTATGCACATAGCCGGCTAACAAGGGAATATCCGGTTCCTTGGGCAAGATATCGTTGTACTTTGCCGTTAGTGCCAGCAAGTCGCCGTATCGTCCCAGCCGGAGCAAATCATAGCCCAGATATACAACCACGTCTCTGTCGTCGGGCAGCAAGGCGATGCCTTTTTCGCCGAATTGAGCCGATTGCTTAAAGTCTCCTTTGAAACTCCAATACCGTTCCTCTTCCCGCAGCACCTGAGGCATCGTGAGCATATCCGGCGTAACGCGTGTGATCCATTGGGCAGCCGCGTCGAGATTGTGCGCCTCGACTCCGGCGTTGATTCCGCCGGCCACAATCAACGCCTGCTGCGGAGCCAGCGAGTATCCCGTGGCATACGCCGTCTGCGCCCGCGGGAATTCTTTCATCGTCGTGTAGAGGTCCCCGAGCGCAAGATACGGCGTATAGGAGGAAGGATCGATCCCTTCCAGTTTCTGAAAGTACTTCTCCGCATCCTTGTTTCGCCCGGCCGCACGCGACGCGTAGCCCAGCGAAATAAGCGCAAATCGATCCCTGGGACGGACAGCAAGTATCTCTTTGTAGGCTGCCAGCGCGTCGTTGGTGCGCTCCATCTTCATCAAGATGTCACCCTTCATCTGCAGGTCATCTGGATTGGCGGAGTTGAGGGCCAGCGCGCTGTTGATGTCGGCGAACGCGCCGTCGAAATCGCCGGAGGTCATCTCGATCAGAGCCCGCAGGCGCAAATAGGGCTCGGTGGCGCCGGACGCGTCGATCGCGCCGATGGCGGAACGCGCCAATTGAAGCTGAGAATTCGCGGCGCCGGTGTTGCGCAACTTTTGATAAAGCTGCACAAGATCCATCCGAAGTTGGATGCCGTAGAGCGGCCCTTGGGGCGCCTCCTTGGGCAATGCAGCCAACGCGGTGCGGTATTCACCAATTGCCTCTTGGTCGTGTTCCTCAGCGCGGGCGATCTCCCCGCGAATGGCATGCAGCCGGTACGATCCAGGGTCGATGTGCTCGACGCGCCGAAGAAATGCATGGGCCTGGTTAGACGCGCCCGCGGCAACCTCTGCCTGGGCCGCGGAAAGCTGCAGTTCCAGATCGTTCGGCAGGGCGTCCGCGGCCCGGGCATAAAGCTCCGAAGATTCGCTCAACTTTCCCGCAAGCTGGTCGGTATAAGCGAGCTCGGCCAGGACGTCGGGCTTGGGATTGCGAATGGATTGGAGCGCGGCAATGGCTTCGCTGTACTTTCCTGTCTCGCGGTAGTATCCCGCCAGCGAGCGTTGCACTTCGGGATTGTTGGGGTCGTGAAGTTTCGCCCGATCGAGATACCGGTCGGCGAGGTCTTTGCGATCGAGACGCTCGTAGGCGATGGAAAGCAGCAACTCGGTTCGCGCTTCGGGCTGAGCGTGCTCGGCGCGGCCCAGCCATTCCACGGCGTCCTCGTAGTCTTTTGACTTGACGAGAAGCTCGCCGAGCAGATGCATGTCGTCGCGTCGATTTGGGTTCGCGGCAACAACCTGCTTGAGAATGCGCACCGCTTCGTTTGTTTGGCCCGTCAAACTGAAAACTTGGGCCAGGCCGGACATGCCATCCACTGCGCCGGGTTTGAGTTGAAGGCCGTGCTTGTAGCCGTCCGCGGATTCTGCGTAACGTCCGTTCAATCGCGCTGCGTAGGCGAACAGGAACCAGAGCTGAGGATCGTTGGGCGCCGCCGCTACGGCGCGGCGCGCAAATTCCAGGCCTTGCGCGTGGTCTCCGCGCTGCAACGCCTGCTCGGCGGCACGCGCAAGCCTTGCGTTTTCGATATTCGATCCCCATCCGAGGTTTTGATTTTGAACGGTCTGGGACCCGTGGTTCGGCGATGCTTCCGGGCCCAGTTGATATGTCTGTGCTCGAACCAAGCAGCTAACGGCAACAAATATCAATGTGATTGCGATCTTCAAATTTGCTTTCCGTGAATCAATCAGACTGAATCCGCGGAACCGGGACGGAAAGTTGGATTCGAAAAAGGCGCAGAACGTTGGCCGAACTTCGTCTGCCGCGTCATATTCGTTTGCGGAAAGAGGAAAGAGTCGCGGATCAAAGCAACTGAATCGGTCCGGCAGGAATCGTAGTACCAGCAAGTTTAGAAAGAGCATCTGCCAGCGCGCGGCTTTCAGTCGCGTGAATCACACAAGCAAGTCCACCCCCACCGCCGCCCGCCGGCGGTCCGTGCCAATGGGAAATCGAGGAGAGACATTGCAGAACTCCGAGTCGAACACTTGGATGCAGCGATCCATCCCCATCAGCCTGATTCTCATGACAGTACTGGCCGTTCACCTGCCTCTACTGTTACTCATGTTGCCTTTGAAGTCGTACGACACGAACTTTCACATCTTCTTCGCTTCGCACTATGCGCATCATTGGTTCAATCCATGGAACACCAAGTGGTATGCGGGCTTTACGCAGACAACATACCCTCCGCTCCCGCAGCAGTGGGTGGCGCTGATCTCGCCGCTCTTTGGCCTCGACCTCGGTTACATGGCGATTCAGTTCGTCGCCATCCTGCTTCTGGCCGTGGGCGTCTATCGCTTCTCCTCGCTATGGGTCAGCCCGCGCGCGGCTTCGTTCGCGGCATTGGCGAGCGTTTTTCTGGGCTCGGAGAGCTTTCTCGTTTATTCCGCCGGCCAACTGCCAACCACCTTTGCGGCGCCGATCTACTTGAATGCGCTTCCCTTCCTTTTTGAGTGGGTGCGGTACCAAAATTGGCGGAGCTTTTTGAAAGCCAGTGCGCTTTTCACGGCGGCCGCAGCGGCTCACCATTTCACGCTGCTCTTTGGCTCCTTCTTTTTCGCCATTCCCGTGGTGGTGCTGGCCTTTATGGATCGCACCGACGGCCACACTGTCTCCATGCGCGCCTGTGCGTTGCGCACGGTCTTGATCGTTGCCGTCGTCGGTGTAGCGATCGCGATTGTGCTGCTTCCCTTCTGGATCGCCCTGTTTCGTTATCCCGTGACACAGGTTCCGATCCCGCATCCCAGCCGCGCCAATTACATTCTCAGTCCGCAGTGGGGTTTGAACTACTTCGTCATTCCCTATGGGGCCATGATCCTCGCCCTGCCGTACATCATTCTGCGCGGCTCAACGATGGGCCGCCTGCGCCCCCTGCTCTTCGGCTTTTGGATCGCATTCCTGCTCGGGCTGGGCGGGACGACGCCGGTGGGCCACTGGCTGCTGGGACGAGCGTTCGACGTTCTCACCATGGAACGATTCAGCTATTGGGCGACGCTGCTCGCTTTGCCGTTTGTAGGCATGCTGGCTTCGGAGCTGGTCGCGCGGTTTCGGGCGCCGGCGGCGTTCGCGCTCTCCATTCTCGCCGCCGGCACTTGTGCGGCGGCCGTGGGTTGGGTAACTTGGCACCCGGCCGATGCGCAGGATTTTAGAGTCAACGAGGTTGCATCCTGGCTCAATCGCGACGGCCACGATAACTACCGCTACGTCACTCTGGGCTTTGGCAACAAGCTATCGCGGTTGTCGACCCTGACCGATGCAGGCAGCGTCGACGGCGAATGGAATTCCGGCCGCAAGCTGCCGGAACTGACCCACTACGGGGTGGGCGCGCTCACCAGCTCGAAATACTTTGGCGAAGCGGGCCTGGACTCGCTCCGCGCCATGCTCAGGCATGCGGACTACTACGGATTGAAATGGGTCATTGTCCGCGACCACTACTACGATCCGCTGCTCTGGTTCGCCGGCTGGAGGCCGGTCGACTACCTCGACGACAAGACCATCGCCATCTGGAGCGAGGATGGCGTGCCGCCGGCAACCGCGGTGAATGCTGCGCAGATTCCTCCGCGCTGGCAAGGATTGATGTGGGGGACTCTGCCCTTCGGCAGCAGCGTCATCGCCATTCTGCTGCTTCTGATCCCGGCTAGAAAGCGCCGCCGCATTCTTCAGGAATATCCGTTCCCCATCAATGAGGAAGATCTTGCTCCGGGGAGGTTGGCGTCGTGATCAAAGGTCGTTTGCTGGCTGCACTGATCTTTGCCGTCACCGTCCTGCTTGTGGTGGTTGGAACGCGGTGGCCCATCCCGTCAGCCGCTGCTTACGCCGGTGGCGAGCAGGTGGTGCGGACGGCTTCGACGCCTGAGGCCGCTGTCAACAATCTCTGCGAGAAAATCCGCTCCCACGCCTGGGACGATGCTTACAACAGCCTTGCCGATAAGGCTCGGTTCTCGGCGCTGGACTTTCAGCACGACCTGGTCGGAACCTATCCCGGCCTGCTCACCTACTCGAACCTGGACAGCTTCGAAATGCAGCCGCTTCACGCCAGCGCCTCGGAAGCCGAAATCCGGCTCAGGTTGAAGTGGGCTACTGTGGTCGGACCGTCGGTGGTCACGCGCCAACTGCGCGTGGTACGCGACGGAGACCGCTGGCAAGTCGAATGGCCGATCGCCAGCCAACCCCCGCTGGCGCCTCAGGTCATTCCCGTGAACTATCTGCGCTGGGACGTCATCGATCGCGGCGCCGGCGACGACTGGGGGATGCAGAATGTCGACGCGCCTCACGTGCGCATCGTAGACATGCATCCGGTGCAGCGCGCCGAGGGAACCGTGATCCTGGGCGAGTTGCTCAACGACGATATCTACCCCGCTTACGTCTCGGTGACGGCGACTCTGCTTCGCAAAGACCAGACCGCGATCGCCTCGGAGGGCAGCTTCGACAAGATTTCTCACGTCTTGCTTCCCAAACAAGTCACACCGTTCCTTATTCAATTCCCCGATGTAACGCTCGCGGATGTGGGCAGCGTGCGCATGACGCCATTTTCGTCGCTGATTGCTACTTCAGCCGATCCGGTCATCGAGATCCAGGGCCAACACATGAGCCCGGCGCCCGACGCTTCGCTCTCCGGGCAGTTGGTGAATCAAAGTGGGCAGGTAGCCAACATCGCTCATGTACTTGCTACCTTTTACGATCAGACCGGTCAAGTCGTATGGGTAGCCGACCAATATGTCGATCGCGCCCTGCTGCCGCAAACTCCCTCTCCGTTCAACATCCACATTCCCGAGGACCTGGCCAGAAAAATCGCCAGCGAGCGAACCGTGGTTGCATCTTATAGCTTCAGAGGAGCTGAGTCGTGAGACGCGGCTTCTTATTCCTGATGACCGGGTTCGCCCTGACGATAGCGAACCTGGCCCTCGCGCAGGAGCAGAGCATCACCGTGCCCAAATCGATCGAAGCAGGCAGCGCTTTTTCTGTCCAATGCGCCGGCAGCGGAGAGGGAACGCTGTACATCGTTGGGCCGGGTCAGGTGTTGCGGCGCCAAGTGCAACGGGGCGCGACGGCAACCTTTCCCGCCGGCTCGCTCACCCATGCGGGTCGCTATCTGGCCATTCTTTCCCCTTCGCAGTCTCCGCCGGACGCGGGCTCGAACCCGGTCAGTTCGTTCGACGTTGTCCCGGCAGCTCAGCCTGCAAAGATGAGCTTTCTGGCTCGGCCTTCGCGGCTTCCCGTGGATATTCATAACGCAATTACCGGCGCGGTCTATCTCTTCGACGCTTATCAGAATCTGATCCTCACGCCCTTGCCGGTTTCATTCGAGCTCACCAATCCGTCCGGAGCCGTGCAGAAACGCTCGGTGGTTACACGGGATGGAGCTGCCTGGACGGCCATGGACTCATCGGCTCACGAGGGGACCGATCGCTTCATCGCGACGACCGGCGAAGTCTCCTCGACCCGCGCTGTGGTGCAGGTAACCGGCGACGCCTGCAACCTGCGGATGAACGTCGCGCCGGCAGACGGCAAGCTCCTTGTCCAAACCGATCCAGTACGCGATTGCAGCGGAAATGCCGTACCGGATGGAACCATCGTCACCTTCACCGAAGCCATTCACGACGAGAAGACCACAGTGGACGTCCCGCTGAAGCGCGGCATCGCAAAGGTGGAGATGCCCGCGGTTCGAGATGCCACGCTCACCGTAGCCAGCGGAGTATCTCTGGGAAATCAAGTTCGCTGGGAGAAGTGATCATGTCCAGGCACCTGATGATCCATTGCATCGCCTTCGGCTTGTCCGCATGCCTGGCGGCGGCTCAGCCGGCGCTGCGCGTTGAACCTGCGCAGCCGCAGGGCTCGCAGGCGCTGGCGGAACAGACACGATCGGGAGTCATATCCGACTACCTCAGCGCCTGGCAAAGCATGGGTTCAGCCTTGGAACAGAATCGCCCCGAGTTGCTCGATCGCGACTTCGTGGGGTCGGCAAAGGACGAGCTTTCATCTACCATCGCGCAGCAGGCGAGCCTTGGCATGCGTAGCCGGTACCGGGACGATGCGCACGACATTCGCTTTGTGTTCTATTCGCCTGACGGCCTCTCGATCGAATTGACCGACGATGCCGAATACGAATTCCAGGTTTACGCGCGTGACAAGCTCCAGGCCGCGCAGCGCATGCATGCCCGCTATGTGGTTATTCTCACCCCGGGCGCAGCGCGGTGGAGTGTGCGTGTGTTGCAAGCGTCGCCGCAAGAATGAACGCCGCGCATGGGCAGGCGATTCAGCCGTTGCGCAGATGGCAGGGCGGGAAAGTGGGCTTTGCAACGAAAGCACGACCGATCAAGATATTGCCTCAGGAGTGGAGTATGGTCTCAGTGGTTGTCCCTATTTATAACGAAGAGGAATTGATCCTTCGCTTCCACGAAGCGGTTGCCAAGGCCATGCAAAGCGCCGTGGACGATTGGGAAGTCGTGTACGTCAACGACGGTTCCACCGACTCTTCGCTGGAATTGCTCAAGGAGCTGCAGGCTGCGGATTCGCACGCAGTGGTGGTGGAGCTGTCAAGAAACTGGGGCCATATGGGAGCGATTTCCGCCGGCCTGCATACGGCCCGCGGGCGAGCCGTCATCCTCATGGACGGCGATTTTCAGGACCCGCCAGAGGTTCTGCCGGATCTGATCGATGCCTGGCAACGGGGCGCCGAGGTAGTGGTAGGAGTGAGGAGAAGCCGCCAGGAGGGCCGCAAGATCCTCGCCCTGCTGTTCCCGCTGTTCTATCGGATGCTGGGCACGCTTTCCGACTATCCAATTCCCTTGAACGCCGGAATCTTCAGCCTCATGGATCGCAAGGCCGTCGATTCTGTGAATTCGATGCAGGAACGCAACCGCTACCTTCCCGGGCTGCGCGCATGGGTGGGGTTCCGCAACGCCATTGTCTACTATGACCGGCAGGATCGCGCCGGCGGGGACGGAAAGCTCACGTTCATCAGCCGGATCAAGTATGCGATGGACGCCATCACCAGTTTCAGCTACAAGCCGCTGCGCCTCAGCTTCGCGCTCTTCGTCTTTGCCACGTGTTCGGCGGCGCTGCTTGCATTGGCTGCCATCCTCAGCTCGACTCCGGTCGCCGCCGCGGCGCTGGGCGTGGCCGGCGCAGTGTTCTTTGTAGGCGGACTTGTCCAGCTCTCGGTTGGCGTGCTCGGCGAATACGTGGGGCGCGTTTACGACGAGGTGCGTTCCCGGCCTCTCTCGCTCATCAGCAACGTCTACCGCGCTCACGCCAGAGCCTCGAGCCAGGGCGATTTGCTGGCGCTGCAAGGAAGCCACGTGGCCATTCCCCAAGACGGCTACGCCTCGCCGACCAACGGATACACCTCGCAGAACAACGGCTACACCTCCAAAGGCATCGTCGAAGCCGCGTAGCGTCCTGTCCGTCACTAAGGTTCGCAACAAGCAGGTGACTGTGTGTATCTGCTTGATGATTGGCCCGGTTCTACAGCGGTTCCAAGCGGGCAATGCCTCGGCGCCAGAGCCACCGTGGAACCGTTTGGTCCCATCGATGCTTTCCAATCCGGATGCTTCGCAGATGTTATGGCCTGCGCTGGGAAGAGGCGGCGGAACTCGACAGGGAAACAGAAACGGTCCCATGCGGCGACGAACCGCAACCCGGAATCCCGGGTTCGATCGCCGAGCCTTCTTCATAGTCGTTCCACGTCTCGATCATCAGAAACGGTGGGGGCTCGTCGGGTGGAAACTCGGTGCGCCAGAAACTCAGCGTGTCGTTGAAGGTTTGCCCGCAACGGGCCGAGATGTGCCGGTTCAGCCCCCAGGAAGCTTTGGCGTCGTTAAAGGAAGACCACGCGCCACCGACGATGAGTTTGTCCGGATACTTCGATTTCATCGTCTGGTAGAAATTGGCGAGATAGCTCCGGCCCCAATTGCTCCCGTCGGCGGCCCATCCCTTGTCGCCGGGATTAATCCAGGCGTAGAACCCATCGAACGCATCGGCATGAGCCCCGGGCAGGTTTTCGTAGAGGAGCATGGGAACAGGATTCCATTTGTCGATGAGAGCACGAACCTTGTCCCAATCCGTATGCCCACCCTTGGGAAAGATGAAGATCAGGGGGCGACCGTCGAAAGTCAGATAGGCCTGGCGGCCCGGAGCGCCGGAAGCAAGATAGGCGTCGTGAAACACGGTGAAGTCGGCGATGGCCTCGTCGGTCGCGCCGTCTTCGGCATCGGTTTCGTCGTACATCATGGCAACGTGAAATGCGTTCTTCGCGGCAATGTTTTGCACGTCCGCATAGGTTGCGTCGATGAACGGCTCTCTGTCTCCATACCAATCGATGACGAAGGCCGAAATTCCACGCGCCTTGGCCTGTTGAATTTGCCGCGCGATGACCGAAGGATCGTGTGAAGAATACCCGGAAGAGATGTGCTTGGGATGCCCGAACCAGCCTTCGTAAACGGCAATCTTCTCAGGCACGTTCCCTGTGGCTCGGTACTTCAGCCGCACGGGCTGGCCGGATCCACCGTTCGAACATCCGTGGGACACCAGAAGCAACAGGAACAGGCAGGCACTCGCACACTTCGCCATGAGTCGTATGAATTAGAAGCGAGAACCATTTGCTCGGGTTGCCGGGCAGCGCGCGAAAATGCATCCACGCCGGTCGAGCAGCCTGGAGCCGAAAAGATGCATCGGATTCGTTTGGCGCAGACTGCGGGCGGTTTCTGCCCGCTTCTTTGAAAAGTCGCTTCGAGGATGTGCAGACCCGGGTGGATGATTCCATTGCAAAGTCGAGGACTGTTCAGGCGCGAATCGTCTCGGGCAGCGCGATATTGCTGTCGGGCTCGGGCCTCACCGCCATCATCAACTTCGCCTACAACCTCGTGGTGGCGCGCTGGCTGGGAGAGATCGGATTTGCCCACGCCACCGTTGTCTACACGCTGCTCACCATCCTGTCCGCCATAACGCTTTCGTTTCAGATCGTCGCCGCCAAGGCAGTGGCTCAACAGGCCAGGGCGGAAGCCAAGGCCGCGGTCTACCGGGCGTTCCATCGGGGCTCATGGGGATGCGGGCTCCTGGTCGCTGCGTTCCTGGTCGCGCTTCGCCGGTGGATCGCGAGCTACGTCAATCTGCCTTCCCCCGAACTCATCACTCTGCTGGCTGCGGCAGCGGCGTTCTACGTGCCGCTCGGGAGCCGGCGCGGTTATATCCAGGGCGCCTTCAGTTTCATTCATCTGGCTGCCAATCTGGTGCTGGAAGGCGCGGTCAGACTCGGCGCGTCGATTCTTTTGATGTGGTTGGGCTACGGTGTTCCCGGGGTGATTCTCGGGAATGCCATCGCCATGGCTGTCGCGTACTTGGGCGCGTACATCGGTTCGGGTGTCAGGAGGGCGCCTCGCGTCCCCAACCCGCTCCGCTTGTCGTGTGCAATGCGGGAGATGTCCCAGGCCGTGGTTTTCTTCGCCGGACAGGTGCTCATCAACAACTACAACATTGTCCTGGTCAAGCACTTCTTTCCAGCCTCCGCCGCGGGCATCTATTCAGCGGCCGCGATCGCCGGGCGCGTAATCTACGCACTATCGTCGGCGGTGGTCAATTCGACCTTCCCCATCGTCGCCGCAACTTCCGAGGAAGCGCGAAGAGATCTGCGCGTGATCGCAACCTCGCTCCTGCTCGTCACGGCCATCGGTTCGACCATCTCGATGGGTCTGTTCATCGCGCCCAATTGGATCTGGCCGAGATTGCTCGGGTCGGGCTTCGCCAACGCAGCTCAATACCATGTTTCCCATCTTCTGGCGCTGTACGCAATCACCACGGTCGTCTACTCGCTCAGCGCCGTCATCATTTCTTTCGAAATGTCCTACAAGATTGCCCATTCGAGTTGGATTCAGCTTGCATTCTGCGGAGTTCTGATCGCGGGCATGTGCCTGTTTCACACCTCGCTGACCGAGGTGATTCTGGTCCAGCTCTTCCTCCTCGCAGTCATGTTCCTCCTCGTATCCCTGCCCTTCCTGATCAGTTCGTTGTCCGACCCCAAGGAGCTGCTGGTAGCGGGAATCGGCCGTCCGGTCAATCTTGTCCGGCGTGTTACAGAAGACGAAGTCATCGCCGAGTTCTTGAAGAGCGACTTTCATTGCCACTCGTACCGCAAATACCAGGAGAGCTTGCGCCGGATCGTCGCGCAGCCCAACCTCGAAGATCCGATCGAGAATGCCAAGCGGCGGGCGTTGCTGATGATCAAGCATTTTGCCTTGTGGCAGGAGATCCCCGCCGGTACGAAGTGGCACGAAGTGGAGGTGAATGAGGACTGTCTCAAGGATATTCGCGTGTTTCCGCGCGCCCATTGGCGCAAGCTGGCGCGCGGGAATTTTTCGGTCGTCGACGTTGCGCGAGCCATGCGTACTCGCCGCGACGCAATGGACACTCAATTCCTTGCCAAGATCGCAGCCATCGGTAATCGGTTTGCTAACGACGGCGCCGGCCTGGGCTCGGTCATCCTGATCGGCCGGGACGTAGCCGAGCCGCTTACCGTTCTCGATGGAAATCACCGGCTGGCGGCGGCATTGCTCAACACACCCAACCGGCTCGACAGGCTCCGCTTCCTCTGTGGGCTGTCTCCTCAAATGACAAGCTGCTGCTGGTACAACACCAATTTTGCCAATCTCCTCCGGTATGGACGGAACGTGATCGTGCAGGCGATTCGCAACCCCGAAACGGAGATTGCGCGCCTGCTGAAAGACCCTGAACCCGAAAGCCAGGAACTGGAGGCGTAAGGCAAGGGTTTCGTCAAGCTCGGCCACGACGACAGGCATTCTTCGTGGAGAAAGGACTCGAAATGGAGTTTCAATTCAAAGGCGGATCATGACCATGGAGAAGGTTGATATTCAAGTGAGGCAGTTTCCCGAAGCGCTGGATGTAGGGCAGGGACGCGGCTTTCTGCGCGAAATGGAGAGCGGGATGGAGAGCGAGCGGCCGTGTGTCGTCCTCGACTGTTCAAGAGTCCGTCAAATGGACCGCCCGGCAATTCACGTCCTTCTCTGTTGCCTCGAAGAAGCGATGAAACGTAGCGGCGACGTCAGGCTCGCGGCCATTCCGCGCGATGCGGGACAGATCCTGGAAGCCACCGGAGTGTACGGATTGTTTCAAGTCTTCGACACGGTGGAAGAGGCCGCGGAGAGTTTCCGATAGAGCGGTTCCACAGTTGCTATGGGTCGGAGGCACGGAAGCTGAGTGGCTCTTTTCTCGAGAAAGAGCCACCTTCAACAGTGTCCGAAACTGGGCTCAGGAACTGTGGAGCCGCTCGAAACTGCGATGCGCGCGCACTGACCGGTTTAAGTCGCAGCGGTGCGGCACGGCGCCGGGCAGGATTTCTCTCCAAAGCGGAAATCGCACCTAGCGAAAGGAGCGTTATGAAGGTCTTCCCGTTCAGGCGAATTCGGGTCCACGCGGCTCGTCTACTCGCCATCCTGCTTATGGCGTCGTTCGCAGGCGCGGAAATCTTGCCGGCGCAGCAGACCGGCCCTGCGCAGCAGCCGGCGGTTCCCGCTCCACTATCACCGGGCAACTCTTCGCCCAACGCAGGATCGCAGGCTGGCGCCGCGCAGCAACCCGACGAGGATCAGCAGCAGCGTGAGCCGGCGAGCGCAGTGGGAACGGCCGCTGCGCCCGAAGCAAAGGCCTCGGGTGTCATGTCGACGCGCCCTGCAGGCGCCGCGATGGCTCCCGCAAAGCAGCGCAGAGTACGCTCGTTTCTGATCAAGGTCGGCGCCGTCGTGGGAGCCGCAGTGGCGGTCGGGACAGTCGCCGCTCTCTCGAAATCCAGCCCCAGCCGTCCTCATTGAATGGAAGATTAAGCGATGCAACGATGGGCCATTGAGAAACGGAGCGAAGATATGTTGACAGTCAGCTTCTCGGGAATCGATGGCAGCGGCAAGACGACCCAGATCCGCTTGCTCCGTTCGCGCCTGGAACAATGCGGGTTGCGGGTTCGCGTGCTCTCCTTCTGGGACGATGTTGCGATGCTGAGGCCGATCCGCGAAAAGATCTGCCACGGGGTTTTCAAAGGCGACCGGGGTGTCGGCGCACCTTCGGCGCCGATTGCGAAAAAGGACAAGAATGTCCGCTCTCCCTGGTTGACCTTGGTTCGCCTGTCTCTTTATTCCCTCGATGCCGTCTCCGTTTGCCGGACGATGAGGCGCGTGCTGCGTTCGGACCTCGACTTCGTCATCTTCGACCGCTACATCTATGACCAGCTTGCGAATCTGAATCTGCGGAATCCTCTCATCCGCCTCTATCTCCGCCTGATCGCATGCTGCGTTCCCCGTCCCGATGTCAGCTTCGTGCTCGATGCCATACCGATCCGAGCGCGCGAGCGCAAGCCGGAGTATCCCGTCGAATTTCTCGAAGAGGCCCGCGCAGCGTATCTCCGGCTGAACGATCTCATCGGGAAGATCGTGGTCATTCCGCCGATGCCTCCAGAAAGAGTCGAATGCGAGGTCAGGGCGAATCTTCCGGCACAAGCACCGCACGTGGCTTTGCGTGGCCTCGAAACGGATGCCTTTCCCGAATGCAAAGCCGGATGAAGAGCGAAAGCCGGATGCGTGGCAACCTCGGCAGGACCCTTCGTCATTTCGTTGCCTCAAGAGTGAGCTTCTGCCGCATGCGCGGCATTGCCATCCACGGATCGCGGCTCAAGCGCCTCCGCCAGCGCGCGAAATCGGATAAGTGAAAGGCCGGCGCACGATCGGCATTGAGCTCGTTCCAACTCAGCGGCATGGCCACCGGCACGCCGCTCCGGGCGCGCGGTGAATACGGCGCTACCGCGGTTGCTTCCCGATCGTTGCGCAGATAGTCGAGGTAGATGCGGTTCTTCCTCATCGCCTTCGTCATTTTCGTCACGTAGAGATCGGGCTTGGCCTTTTCCAGATCCATCACCATGCGATGGGCGAAATCCTTGACCGCCGGCCACTCGTGATCCGGGTTGATGGGGACCACGACGTGAAGCCCCTTGCCGCCGGTGCTCTTCACAAAACTCTCAAGCCCAACGTTCTTCAGCTTCCTTCGCAGCTCGCGCGCCGTTTCCGCCAGCGTCTCCCATGGAATCGAAGTGTCGGGGTCGAGATCGAAGACCATGCGGTCGGGTTTGTCGAGCGTGCCTTTGCGCGAGCCCCAGGGATGGATCTCGAGCACTCCCATTTGCGCCAATCCGATCAATCCCTCGGTTGAGTCGACGGTGAGAAAACCTTCTCTCTCGCCGGTCTTGAGATTCCGAATCGGGATGCGATTTACCCCGGCCGGCAAGCCTGACCCTACATGCTTTTGGAAAAAGCACGCCTTGTTGATGCCGTCGGGACAACGTACCACGCTGAGCGGCCGATCGACGATCTGCGGAAGCATGTGCTCGGCCACAGCGATGTAGTAATCGGCGAGCTGCCGCTTGCTGATTTTGCTCTCCGCATCGAGCACCTTGTCGGGATGGGTGATCGTCTCTGCATTCTTCTTT
>JASHTH010000016.1 GCA_030040655.1 Acidobacteriaceae bacterium
TGGCACAGATGTCTTGCTTCGCGGACGAGCGCGTAGCCGGCATAGGTGTGGGTAAGCCCGTACGGCAGTCCATAACGTTTGACCATCCTCTCGAGCTCTTCCGCTTCCGCGTAGTTCATCGTGGCCGGCTTGTCGCTCATCACCGGAAAACCGGCTTCGAGCGCCGCCTTGGCCACGGGAAAGTGCGTACTGTTGGGCGTGGCAATCACGACGAAGTCGATCGCATCTTTGCGAATGCGCTCGGCGGCGATCATTTCGTTGTAATTTGCATAGGCGCGAGCGGGATCGATGCGAAAGGCCTGGCCGGCCAGGCGGGATTTTTCGGATGACTGTGAAAATGCTCCCGCAACCAGTTCCATGCGGCCATCCAACTCGGCCGCCATCTTGTGAACCGGGCCGATGAAGGCTCCCGGCCCTCCGCCCACCATGCCCATGCGCCACTTGCGCTTCTCCGCCATCGAATCCACGCCTCCGCAGTTCTGAGAGATTCAGGAACAACTCAGTCTACCGGATGCCATGGGAGCGGAGGCTCCAGGAGCGCCTGACCTGTGCGTTGAAGCGCGCTGGACGATGGACGTTGTACTATTCCGTTGTCGAAGGTCGATTTGAGCGACATGCGTCGAGTCTTCAAGATCGCAGCCACAGTGGCCGCCATTCAACTGCTTATGAACATTTCCGCTATGGCGCAAACGGCGCCGAAAATTCTGCTGATCGCTCGCGAACCGCTAAATCCCGGCGCGGAAGCGGAGTACGACCGCATCGAATCGGAGACCGCAGTGCTGGCGGCGAAGCTGGGGTGCCCGCATCCCTATCTTGCGCTGCAACCGCTCTCCGGTGCGAAAGACGAAGTCTGGTGGCTCAACGGATTTGCCTCGCAGGATGAGCTGAACTCCGTCGGCGAGGCCTACAAAACGAACGAGGCGTGGAATGCCGCGCTGACAAAGAACCAAAAGCGCAAGGAGCCAGTCACGGGAAAGACGATGGAGCAGCTCGCCGACCTCGAACCGCACGCGGACTCAGAGCCATGGGCAATGGGGCGAGCGCGATATGTCGTGGTCGCCAGCGATCCGGCGGCGCATGTGAGCGGCAGCATTGTCTTCAAGGGACGAAATGGTACGCGTTACGAGGTCCTGATGGCGAATGCGCGCGAAGAGGCGGAGCGGGTTGCCCGCGAGACGAACTTTGTCGTGCTTGAAGTGGTGCCGCGGTGGAGTTTTCCGGCGAAAGAATGGGTCGACGGAAATCCGGAGATGTGGAAGGCTGCCTCAAAGTGACCTGAAGATGACGGGCGATCATCTGCGGCGTGCATCACTCAAATTTCGTTTCTACCTCGCTGGAGAATTGAAAAGGACACCGGCTGTCAGGATTGGAATCGCGGAGGCTCGTCGCCGGGAATTGCCCGCGGCGGCGCCATGGGCATGGAGCGCAGCCGCACGCCAGTGGCGGAAAAGACGGCATTGCTGATCGCCGGAGCCAGCGCTACGAGGCCGGTTTCGCCCGCGCCCGACGACGGCAGGTCCTTGCGGTCGATGAGAACGACTTCGATCTCGGGAATGTCGCTGAAGCGCGGGACGCGGTACTCGGCAAGATGCGGATTCAGGATGCGGCCGTCTTTGAACTGAATGGCTTCGAACATGGCGCCGCCGATGGCCTGCACGCATGCGCCCATCACCTGATTGCGCAATCCGTCGGGATTGACGATGGCGCCGCATTCCCAGGCTTCCACCACGCGCACCAGCTTGATCTTTTTTTCGGGAGTGACTTCCACTTCGACGCAGGCGGCGACGTAATCGCCTTTGTCGAAGCCGCCGGCGACACCGAAGCCGTGTTCCTCCTCGGGACGCGACCGGCCCCAGCGGAACTTGTCCGCCGCGGCTTCGAAGACAGCGCGAAGCCTCGGATCGGTGAGGTTCTTCAAGCGGAACTGGAGCGAATCCAAGCCCAGGGCAAAGGCGATTTCGCTCATGTGAACTTCGCGGGCAAAGTGGTTGGCCGCGGCCGCGAGGCTGCGATACGACCCCTGCCGCAGCGGCGAATCCGAAGAATGGAATTGGATGAGCTGATTGGGCACGTTGTACAACGTTTGAATGGCGGCGGAACCGGAATTGTAATTGTGAAACTCCCAACTCGCCATTGTCCCGTCGCGGCGCGTCCCGCTGCGCACTTCGATGTACGCTGCCGGGCGAAAATAGGCCCAGGTGAACTCCTCTTCGCGCGTCCAGATCACCTTGACGGGCTTGCCGGCGGCCTTGGCAAGACGCGCCGCTTCCACGGCCGCTTCGCCGGTGTGCTTGCCTCCGTAGCCGCTGCCCATATCGGGCTGGATCACCCGAACCTGCTTCGCCGGAAGATGGAACGCCTCGCACAACTCGTCGCGCACCGCGAACGGGCGCTGCGTGCCGGTCCACACGGTAAGTTTGTCGCCGCTCCACTCGGCTACCGCCGCGCGCGGCTCAAGCGGCGTGTGCGCGATGTATTGCACGGTGTAATGCTGGTCGAGCTTCACATCGGACGCGGCGTAGGCCTGGGGGACGGAACCGCTGGCAAATTCGGGCCGCGATTCCTCGCTGGTACTTCCTTTTTTGAGCGTCGCGAAAAGCTCTGCATTCGAGCTCTGCGGCGGCACGGTCCAGTTGGCGTGGATTGCCGCCAGCGCCTGCTCGGCCGAATGCAAGTCGTCGGCGACAACACCGATGAAGTCACCGTCCCGCACGATCTTCGCGGTTGGAACCTTTTCCGCCTCGGCGGTGTCGACCGAAGTCAGCGAAGCATGGAATCCCTGCGGACGAAGCACCTTGCCGAAGAGCATCTCGGGGCGGACGATGTCGGAGGGATACCGATGCTTGCCGGTCACGAAGTCGCGGCCGTTGACTTTGCGCATCGGAGTACCCGCGATCTTCCAATCGGCTGCAGGCGTGAGCGGCGGGTCGTTGGGAACGTTCTCCACTAGCTCTTCTCCCCGAGTGAGCTCGCCATAAGTGAGGCTCTCTCTGGTGTGCGGATTGGTGACCTTGCCATCCGCTGCGGTCAACGTAGACGCCTCGGCATTCCATCGCGCGGCCGCGGTCTTGACGAGCACATCGCGCGCGGCCGAGGCCATGTTGCGCAGTTGCGGTCCCATCGTCGGCGTGGTGCGGCTGCCGAAGGTGCCCATATCCCAGGGCGTCAGGTCGGTATCGCCCATCACCATCGCGATCGAATCGAACGGCGTTCGCAGTTCCTCGGCGACAAGCTGCGCCAGCGAGGTGCGGATGTTCTGGCCCACTTCCACCTTGCCGGTAAACACCTTCACCTGGCCGTCGGCGCCAATGTGAATCCATGCACTGAGCTCGGTAGGCAGCTCGTGCTCCTGCCAGCGCCGGCCGGACTCCTGCGCAAATTCGCCAACTGGCCCCAGGCAAACAAGCAAGCCTCCGCCGAGCGTCTTCAGGAACTCGCGGCGGTCGAGTCGAAATCCCCGGGCCGGCGGATCGGTCTGCTGCTGCCTTGCTTCGTTCATCAGCTCATCGAAGGCATTCACAGGCTCGCTCCTTTTCCAGCCGCCGCAGCCGCGCGATGGATGGCCGCGATGATGCGCGGATAGGTCCCGCAGCGGCAGACGTTGCCGTTCATGTGCTCGACGATCTGCTCATCGGTCGGATGCGGAAGTTCGCGCAGCAGCGCGGTCGCCGACAGGATCATGCCCGGTGTGCAGTAGCCGCACTGATATGCGCCTTCTTCGAGAAAGGCTTCCTGCACCGGAGTGAGAACTTCGTGACGCTCCAGGCCTTCAATCGTGGTGATTTGCGCGCCGACCGCGCTGGAAAGCGAAGTGAGACAGGAATGCGTCGCTTTCCCGTTGAGCAGAACGGTGCATGCGCCGCATTGGCCCTCGCCGCAGCCGTACTTGGTCCCGGTCAAGTTGAGGCGGTTACGCAGCGCAAAGAGCAGGCTCTCGTCGGCGAAGCCGCGGACGTGAAACTCTCTGCCGTTCACATGGAGCAGGAAATCGGCCATCGATATACCTCCAGGCCGCGAAGACCGAACAGATTCAGGATACGCCAGTGCTTCGCCGACGGGATAACGCTGGCTTTGCAGCGGATGGAATGATCGATTCGAGGCGGCACGATACGATTTGTCGCGGATCTACGGCGTCGATGCGACTTCCCTTGGGTTCGAATCTGCCTCCCGGGGTGCAACGGCCAGAGTCCCCAGACGCGCGGGAAAGAGCGGCGGGCGCGTGCTCGCAGCCGACCAACCGAAAAGGAACTCTGTTGCCGGGCCGCAGATGCGTCCCTGGCAGGGACCCATGCCGCAGCGCATGTGCAGCCTGGCCGCGCGGCCTGAGGCGCACTCGGCGAGTTCGCCGTAGGTCACATCTTCGCAGCGGCAGACGATCGTTTCCGCGGCAGCAAGCGCGCGCAACTCCGGACGCGATGCGAACGCCCGGTCGAGATGTTGCGCAAATCGCCTCAGTTTCTGGCGCAAGGGCAGAAGTTCCGCAGCTTTACCCAGGTGCCCGGCGGCGGCAAGGCCCGCGATCTCGCCTTCGACAAGAGCCTTGTCGAGCCCGCCGATTCCTGTCGGTTCGCCGACGCAATAGACACCTGTGACCGAGGTTTCCTGCACGGCGTTGACGGCGACAAATCCGGCATCGATGCGACAGCCGAGCAACTGCGCGAGCTCCAGATTGGGCACAAGATGAAAGGCGCAGGCAAGATAATCGCAAAGAATCTCGCGCTGATCTTTGCCATCGCTTACGACGACGGCCTCAAGTCGACTCTGGCCGAGCCCGCGCTTGACCCACCAGCCCGACTTGTAGGCCACGCCGCGCGTCTGCCAGCGATACTGCGCGCCCTCAACGAGCTTGCCGGGTAGCGCAACGAGCGAGACAGCAAATGGGGCGAGCCGGCTCCACGGCGCCTGCTCGAAGATGCCTTCGATCTTAGCGCCTTTACGCTTCAGAGCGGCGGCAACGGCGAGCAATAACGGCCCGCTGCCGGAAACCACAACGCGCTTCCCGGCAATGGGCAGGCCGCTCTTTGCCATCGCCTGCAGCCCGCCGACACCCATCACGCCGGGCAGCGTCCAACCAGGAAACGGCAAGAAGCGCTCGCGCGCGCCGGTGGCTATGACAAGGCGATCCCAAGGCACATCCCATCCGCGGCCGGCGCGCTCAACGCGCAGAATGCCGGGCGCGGGCGAATCGATCACGGAAGTTTCAGGCTCCCACGCGGCCCCGCTCGCTTCGAGCCGTCGAACCCATTTTGCGAACTCACGGCCATGCGGAGAGCTCGAAGCCGCTTCGGCGTTGTATCCGCGCCAAATCTGTCCGCCCGGACCGAGATTCTCGTCGAGCAAGCGAACGTCGCAGCCGTTCTCCGCCGCGACAACCGCCGCAGCCATTCCGCCGGGCCCGCCGCCAACAACCACCACGCGCACCGGAGCGGTCATTCGGTCGCGACCTCCATGCCGTTGCGACAAAGCATCTGGCAGGTACGGCGCAATGGCTCGCCATCGACCGTGGCCGCGCACTCAAAACAAACACCCATGCCGCAGAGAGGCGCGCGCGGCTCTCCGCGAACCGATATATGGCAGGGGATCTCTGCGCACATCAACGCGGCGGCGATGGTCATGTTGGCGCGCACTTGGATCGGCCGGCCATCCACAATGATGGTGACGGGAGCATCGCACGGATGCGCATGGTCCATCGCGGCCATTGCCTATGCGCTCCGTTCGGTTTGGAAGTAGATGGTGTAGCGCTCGTCCATCACCTCGTAGAGCGGCTTCATCTCCATCGGCGCGCTCTTTCCCGCCGTCTCAAAGCGAAGCGAATCGGTGCTGGTTTTCTCGGCCCACGATCCGCTACTCCCCGCCCGGACGCGAGGCATGGGCGCGTCGGTGAATTGTCCCGTATACGAAGGGCCTTCCTTGCCGTAGATCATCGCCTCGGTCAGGCCGTCACGACCCATCAGGCCCGCCAATACCAATGGACCATACATCATGGCCTCAAGCGAAGGATTGCCGGGCAGAGGGGCGGCATGGAAGCGCATGGGCAACTCAACGTCGACGCGATCGCCCGTCTGCCACATGCGCTCGATCGAGACGTAGCCATCATTCTGTGTTCCGCTCTCCGGCTTGCCATTCACTTTGACCGCCATGCCCTGGCACCAATAAGGCGAGCGCAGGCGTAGCGCCAGCCTCGTTGGTTTCTCGGCATGAATCGCGAGCGAAGTCGAGGCCGTCTCGGGAAAGTCGGTGCGCTGGGTGAGGCGAATTCCCTTCTCCGGCCAGTCGATCTCGCTGGCCGCGAAGTGATTCACATAGATTCCGCTGTCATCGTGGAAATAGAGAGTGTCGCGCAGCTTGGCATATTCTTCCACGCCCGTGCCGTAGCAACACCAGAACGAATCGTAGGCCGTGCCGAAGGTCTTCCAGTAGCCGGGCTGCATGGAGACGTAGTACATCAGCATTCCCTGCGGATCCTGCGTGCCCACGCGCAGGTTCCACAGCAGGCGCTCGTAGTAGTCCATGAACTTGGCGTCGCCGGTCCAGCCGAAGAGGTGGCGCGAGAGCTTCATCATGTTGTAGCTGCAGCAACACTCCTCGGCCGAGGGCACGAGCTGGTTGGAGAGATCGTCTGCCGTATGCCAGCCTTCGGAATCGTCTTTACTCAAGGGGACTGTCGCTCCGGTGCCGCCGGTGCAATAGGCGTGGTGCTCGGCGACTTGATGCCAGAAGTTTTCCGCGATGGTGCGGTAACGAGGATCGTTGGAAACTTCGTAGCCGCGCGCCGCGCCGATCGCCTTGGGGATGTTGGTATTGGAATGATGTCCGGCGAGCTTGTCGTCTCCGGCGGCGAGAGGGTCGAAAAACTTCTTGTGCTCGAAGCGGAAGCCGAGGTCGCGATAGCGGGTTTCGCCGGTGACGGCATAAAGGTTGAAACAGGCTTCGTTCATGCCGCCGTGCTCCACAAGCTGGATGCGCGCCCACTGCTCGGCGCTGAGAGGATCGACCCAGTTGGCCGCCCAATCGGCCATGCGGCCGGCCACCACCAGCGCCTGCGTGTTGCCGCAGTGCACGTACATGTCGAGCATGCCGGCCATGATCTTGTGATAGGTGTAAAATGGCGCCCAAACCGGCTGATAATTTCTGAGCCGGTCGTAGAAGGCCGTCGGATACGCGGAAAGATACCCGTCTCTTTGCTGGCATTTGGCCAGCTCCTCGACCAATTCGTCGGCTTTCTGGCGTAGCGCTTCGTCGCCGGTGCCGGCATACATGAGCGCGCAGGCCGAAAGATAATGGCCGCCGGCAAAGTGGCCGCGCAACTCGACATCGGGAGCCTCCCATCCGCCCAGCGGTTGCGCGGTCGACGGCAGCCCGGCGGTCAAGCGAAATGTGTGCAGGAGGCGGTCGTTGGGGAGCATATAGAGATACACGCGATCGCGCTCCTGCATCTCGCAGAACGGCCCGTACAGCAGCTTCACCTGGCTCATGGGGAACGGCTTCACCTTCCACTGCACCTTTTCGTAGCCGGCATGATTCGCTGCCTTGGCCACGTCTACTACGGGATCCTGCGCCAGAGCGCGCATTTCGCGCATGTGCAACAGCCCTACGCCGGCCAACGCCGTCGCCGATTGCATGAATCTCCGCCGCGTTACCCCATCCATGGAAAAACCCTCCGCTGTTACTCTACGCCCTCGGCCGTGTTCTACGAACTCGGCTCCATGACCGGCTCGATTCCCCGCGCCGGTGGCTCGGCGCAAGGGTATCTCACGCCGTATACTTCATCGCAGGCCAGTGGAGCGGAATTGTCCTAAACTCGATTGGAGGTCGACGATTCCCGGCGGCCCGCACATTGCGCACCATCGTCGCGAAGCCGACCCGCCTCGCAGACCTCGGACGGCGACGCGACGCTCCGGTTCGATGCCAACGATCCATTCTCGGCGGGAATCCCGGAATGAGTAAGGCGCGCTTCGATGCGGTCATCGCCGGCGGCGGAATTGTGGGCGCCGCTTGCGCGGCCGCCCTGACATTGCGCGGAATGAAAGTGGCGCTTGTCGAGCGCGACGTGATGGGCAGCGGCGCGACGGCTGCCGGCATGGGGCACATTGTAGTCATGGACGACTCGCCGGCGCAGTTCGCGCTGACCCGCTACTCGCAGCAGCTCTGGCAGGAACTGGCCGGCGCACTCAGTTTTCGCGCCGAATACGAAGCTTGCGGAACGCTGTGGATCGCGGCGGACGAAGAAGAGATGGCAGAGGCGGGGCGCAAGCAAAGTTATTACCGCGATCGCGGTGTGCCGGCGCAGTTGCTCTCCGCCGCGGATCTCGCTGCCGCGGAACCGAATCTGCGTGCGGGGCTTGCCGGCGCGTTGCTGGTTCCCGAGGATGCTGTCGTTTATCCCCCGGCCGCCGCGTTGCATTTGGCCAAGATCGCGCAAGCGCGGGGAACATCGCTCTACGTGGGCCGCAGCGTCAAGCAAATGGCGGCGGGCGAGGCGCTGCTCGACAACGGCGATCTTCTGTGCGCGCCGATTCTGATCAACGCGATTGGCGCGTCGGCGCCGGAACTCACGCCCGGAGTTCCAGTGAGAAAGCGCAAAGGCCATCTGGTGATTACAGACCGGCAGCCCGGATTTGTTCGCCACCAACTGGTCGAGCTTGGCTATCTGAAGAGCGCGCATTCGGTTACAGCCGATTCGGTAGCATTCAACGCGCAGCCGCGGAAAACCGGTCAGGCCCTCATCGGATCATCGCGACAATTCGGGAGCGAGAGCACGGGCGTGGACCCTGCGATGGTCTCTGCCATGCTGGCCCGCGCCGCGGAGTATATGCCGGCTCTCAAGGTTCTGCCAGCGATACGTATCTGGACCGGCTTTCGCGCCGCCACGCCGGACAAGCTACCCTTGATCGGGCCCTGGCCTGCGGATTCGACTCTCTGGATGGCGACCGGGCACGAGGGCCTGGGGATCACCACTTCGCTCGCAACCGCTGCCCTGCTAAGCGCGCAGATCGCCGAGACCGACGCGCCGATTCCAGTCGAACCGTATTTGCCGGCGCGATTCTCATCGAGTACTGCTCTCCTAGGTCCGAACTCGTTCGCCGCGCGCAAGCCATCGGCAAAGGAAACCTCATGAGCGAGAGCGGCGTGATGCCCGCGGCGGCGATAGCCTTTGACGGTAAGCCGGGTGTGTAGGATGCCCAACACCTTGAATCTCGAACGATGACGTCACCAGACGAACGGCATCGACCGATGCCTTGGCGTGGAGCCCGTTCATCGACCAATCGTCACTCCAACACAGCCCGTCTCAATCCCGGCGCGAGCAGGCGAATCAGCAGCAGCGCGATCAGATATGCGAATGCCGAGTAAACAAACAGCGGGATGTAACTGTGGGTGAATTGAAGGATGTGTCCGGCGACGGCGGCAAAGATGGCTCCGCCGGCCGCTCCGCCCACCTGGCCGAAGCTGACCACTGTGCCTACGTATTCGCCGGGGAACATGTCGGAAGCCGTGGTAAAGATATTGGCGGAGAATCCCTGGTGTGCGGCGGCGGCGAGGCTGAGCAAAGCCACCGCGAGCCATTCGGAATGCAATCCGCCCGCGAAGGCGATGGGCACGACCAGGCACGCGCAGGTGAGCATCGCCGCAAGACGCGCCGGTTTCAACTCCATGCCCAGCGCGATGTATCCGCGCGGGAGCCAGCCGCCGCAGACGCTGCCAACGGTAGACAACAGGTAAACCACGACGAGAGGAGGGCCGATGTGCGAGAGGTCGAGTTTGAAGCGTGAGTTGAAGTAGGAGGGCATCCAGAAAAGATAAAACCACCAGACGGGATCCGTGAGAAACTTGCCCAGGGCGAATCCCCAGGTCTGGCGGTAGCGCAGCAGCTCCCACCAAGCCGGAGCCGGGCGCGATCGGCGGGCTGCAACTGCGGGCGCTGGATTCAATTCCGCGCAGGGCGTTCGGTACCGTACCGACCACCAGACAATCCAGGCGGCACTGAAGATCCCCGTTGTAAGGAAGGCGGCGCGCCAGCCGAAATGGAGCGCAACCCACGGCACGATAGCAGGCGCGAGAATTGCGCCGACACTCGCGCCGGAGTTGAAGATGCCGGTGGCGAGGGCGCGCTCGCTGGGCTTGAACCACTCCGCGACCGCTTTGATGGCCGCGGGAAAGTTGCCGCTCTCGCCAAGACCCAGAAAGAACCGTGCGACTCCGAAGCCAAAGACAGAGCGCACCAGGGCGTGGCCCATTGCCGCAAGGCTCCAGATCGCGGTCACGAT
>JASHTH010000131.1 GCA_030040655.1 Acidobacteriaceae bacterium
GCGATGGTGCCGGTCTGGATGACGAGGAAGAGCGTCCAGCCGTAGAGAAAGCCCCATAATGGCCCCAACGACTCGCGCAAATAGACGTATTGGCCGCCGGCTTTGGGCATCATGGCGGCGAGCTCGCCGTAGCTGAGCGCGCCGATCATGGTGAGAATGGCGGTAACCACCCAGGCGGCGAGATACAGCGCAGGAGAATCGGTGCCGCGAGCAATATCGGCATCGACAAGGAAGATGCCGGAGCCGATCATGGAGCCGGCGACGAGCGCTGTCGAGCTGAAGAGGCCCAGGCTCTGCACCAGGCGCGGAGCGGCGGCGGTTGACGCGGTTTCGAGGGTCGGGGAACTGCCGGACGTTGTCACCTGCTGAAGTTGTACCGGAAATCGACGCGGTTGTCTTCTGCAATTTTCCTCAGGCGAATCATCCTGCAGGATCCCTCAATGCCGGTGCCTCAGATAGCAGGATTCGCATCCCCCATGACCTCGGCCGCCGAGTACATCGCTGAAACCGGCGCGCAATTGAGCCCCAAAACCGGCCCACCAAGCCGTTGCAACGTCTAGGCAGTCTTTTCCATGGCAGCCGCTTTGCCGGTTCCGGGAACGCGATGCGTCGCAAGCCAGAAGATCAGCGCCGCGCCGACGACGGCCGAGCAGCCCGCGGCAATTTGAGCGTTAGATAAGCCACAGAGAATCTTTGGGTTACGACGAATAAACTCAACCAGAAAGCGAGCCAAACCGGCCAGCAGCAGGTACTCGCCGAGGATCTCGCCCGTCGGCCTCGGTTTGGCTCCGCGCCGCCACAGCCACCAGCCGATCAGCAGGCCGGCGGCAAGCTCGTAGAGCGGCGTGGGATGAACGCGGGCAAGCGTCGGATCCACGCCATGCGGAAAGCTCATTCCCCAGGGCAGAGTGGTTTCGATGCCATAGCATCCGTCGCCGGCCAGGAAGCAGCCGATGCGGCCGAGGCCGTAGCCGATGGCCGCCGCCGGCGCAGCCAGATCGAGGATTCGCACGGCCCCGATCTTCGCCAGCCTGCCCTGGATGAGCAGCGCCGAGATGCCGAAGACCAATCCGCCGAACCAGGCGAAGCCCGCCGAATCCCACAGAACGCGCCAGCCCATCTCCTTGTACTCCCAGGGGCTATCGAGCACATGCCATAACTTTGCGCCTACGATTCCTGCAACCACGGCGATTGCGACCATGCCCACGGCGTCGGCGTCAATGCGCCACCGCCGGAAATTGCGGTCGACGACGAATGCGGCGGCGACAGAAGCCACCCACAGCATGAGTCCGAAGGTGGGAACACTCAGATGCCAGATGTGGAGGTAGGGAAGCATTCCTCTTCAAGTATAGACGCGCGAGAAGAGGCGAAGGCCGGACCGAACAGATCCGTTTCGCTCAGGGGCTGAAGCCCAAATTGATTTTGCAGCAGTTATGACACGACTGGAAGTCGTGCCCTGTTACAGAGCCCTCCTTATAGGGATCTCCTCCCGACCGACCCACCACCGCGAGGCGCGTGCTGGAATCCGCGGCGCCGCCCAACAAGGCCGCTGTCGAGGCTGAAGGAGAAACGGCGGGAATTTTCACAGGTACCGCTTTTGTCCCTTCCAAGCGATACTGTCTGCATGGCGACAGCAACTGAGCAGGGTCTCGAAGTCCTTTATTCCCGCCACCAGATCGCCAGCCGAGTGGCCGAAATGGCCGCGGAGATTACGCGCGACCTGAACGGCGAGAAGCTGGTGATGGTCGGCGTGCTCAAGGGCGCGGCAATTTTTCTCTCCGACCTGGCGCGGGCGGTGGAGGTCGACACGACCTTCGATTTTGTCGCCGTCTCCAGCTACGGTAAGGGCCAGCGCTCGTCGGGCGCGGTCAAGCTGATCAAGGACCTGGACGAGCCCATCGAAGGCAAGAACGTCTTGATTGTCGAAGACATCCTCGACACCGGCCTCACGCTCGCCTTTCTGCGCAAGATCTTTCTCCAGCACCGCCCCAAGACGCTCCGCATCGCCGCTCTGCTCGACAAGCCGTCGCGCCGAATTGAGCGGATCGAGGCCGATTACCTGGGCTTTTCCATCCCCAATCTCTTCGTGATCGGCTACGGCATGGACTACGCCGAGCGATATCGCAACCTTCCCGATATCTGCCTGATGCCCGGCGGCGAACACGAATAGGAATCGGCCTCTCTGCCGCATTCCTCTTGACCTGAAGGCCAGCCATTGGCTTTCGGACGAAGTGGGCTTGCGGCGATTCCCGAATGCGAGCGTGAAGTCTTCAGTCAAGGCCGTATTCGCGGTTCTTTTGGGTGCTACGCTTCGACTTGCCGCCAGGTCCGCCGTCCCTGTCCAGGCCGGCGATGCGGATGCGCTTACGGCCGTGACACACGACGCGTGCCACCGACAAGTCGTCATGCTGGGAGAAAGTGCTACGCACGGAGATGGTCACACAGAGGCCTTCAAGGTTGCGCTGATCGAAAAGCTTGTCAATGAATGCGGATTCGATAGCGTTTTCTTCGAGGCGAGCCACTACGAGTTCGTCGACATCTCCAGACATTTTCGAGCAGGCCAGACCGTTTCCGCACAGCAGGTCTCCTCTGCGGTCGGAGGGCTGTGGGAGTTCGATCGCGAGTTTCAACCCCTCGTTGTGTTTCTCCTGGCAAAGGCTCAGGCTGGGCGGATTTCGCTCGGAGGCATCGACGATCAGTTGGGCCAAATGGGCCAGGATTACGCCAATGTGGCGATGGTTACTGAATTGGCGGGCTTTCTCCCGAGGAAGCGAAGGCAAGATTGCAGTCTCGCGCTGCATCGCCGTATTTATGGCGATTACACCGAAGCCGCTCCCTACTCCGAGTCGGATCGCACTGAGCTATCCTCGTGCCTCTCCGATATGCAACACGCTGTCGCGGCGGACAGAACGACACGCTTCGCCAGCAGAGAAGAACGACTGGAGATGATATCTTCTGTTGGGCGTTGGATCAGCCGAGACTCCACTCCTGACGCAGAACAAATTGTGCGGCGAGACCGGTCGATGTTCCAGAACTTCGAGTGGCTGCGCCAACAGCAGCCTCGCCGGCAAAAGGTCATTCTCTGGGCGGCGACAGTCCACATCGCAAGGCGGGGAGATCCAACCTGGGCCGATCACACAGGCGAGAACTTCGGTTGGCATATTCGCCGGAGGTATGGCGGACACGCCTTTTCGCTGGGTTTTTCAGCCCTCACCGGCTCTTATAGGCAGGGGCGGCACAACGTATACGAGCTGCCCGCAGCACCTCGAGATTCGCTGGAGGCGCGAGCTCTGCAAAAGAGTGGATCGACCACGGTCTATGTTGGGCCGGCGCACCTTGCGGCGATGGGAACATTGCCAGGAGCTGTTTTCCGGCACTCCTTCCAGACGCTCCCATGGTCCGATTTTCTGGATGGCGTGGTGGTCTTTCGCGAGGAGCAGCCGCCAACTAGCAGCAGATGAGTTGACCGTTTACGTGAGCCTCACAATCAAAGCGTACATTCAAAGGCGGATCTCTATGCAGGTTCAACCGAGCATTGGCATTACGGGTTCGCTCCTGTTGACGAAAGACGAAGTGCGGGATTCGAATGAAGCGAAGGACGGTGAGCCATGTGCGACGAACTCGAACCCGAGATCGACGAACGCGAATTGCTTCGCGGAGCGTACCGTGACTTCAATGCGCGCCATATCGATGCGGTGCTGGCGCGCATGCATCCCCACGTCGATTGGCCCAACGGGATGGAGGGCGGGCGCGTCCACGGTCACGACGAGGTGCGCGATTACTGGACGCGACAATGGACCCTCATCGATCCCCACGTCGAGCCGTTACAGATTGAGCCCGACGACGAGGGCCGGATGGTCGTCGAAGTCCACCAGGTTGTCCGCGATTTGGAAGGAAAAGTGATCGTCGATTCAATCGTCCATCACGCCTATCGCATCCGGGACGGCCTGATCGAACGGATGGACATCGAATAGAAGGGCCCGGCGCCTGGCCGCGCCGGCCGGGGACTGGACGCCGGAACGGGAATGGGGGTTTTCTAGCCATGCGGTTCACCCAAAGGTGCGATTGGCCGGCGACGCCGGGAGCATCTATACTCTTTTTCCGTGGTTTGGCCGGGTGCGCCCCGAGCGGCGCTTGCCGGTAAGGAGCAAGTTCGATGTCGGCAGTTACTCCCATTCGAGAAGTCGATCTGGAATTTGACCACGGCACATTCGATGCCGCGGCCTTCGCGTCGCAGACGCTTGCCCATTGGCAGTCTTTAGCAGCCGTCATCGACCATACTCTGTTGAAACCCGAAGCCACGCGCGAGCAAATCGAGAACCTGTGCGACGAGACCCTCCGCTATCGCTTCGCCTGCGCCATGGTGAACCCCTGTTGGGTGTCGACGGCCGTGGGTTTGCTCAACGGCAGCGGCGTTCCCGTGGGAGCGGTAATCGGTTTCCCGCTGGGCGCGTCGCTCGTCTCCACGCTGCGCCATGAAGCCGCGGCGCTCGTCAAGCTGGGGGCGCGCGAGCTGGACATGGTAATCCCCATCGGCCATCTCAAGAGCGGCAACCATCACGCGGTTCAGAACACCATACACGCCGTGGCCGCGGTGGTGCACCACCACGACGCCCTGCTCAAGGTCATCTTGGAGACTGCCCTGCTCAACGTGGAAGAGAAACTGCGCGGCGCGGAGATCGCCATCCAGG
Organism: Acidobacteriaceae bacterium; assembly: GCA_030040655.1. Lineage (GTDB taxonomy): Bacteria > Acidobacteriota > Terriglobia > Terriglobales > Acidobacteriaceae > Telmatobacter. The sequence continues at coordinate 4,692 of JASHTH010000131.1, forward strand.
CCGGCGCCGACTTCATCAAGACCTCGACCGGATTCTCCTCAGCGGGAGCAACGGCGGCCGACGTGGCGCTGATGCGCGGCGTGGCCGGCGCGCGCGCGGGCGTGAAAGCCTCGGGCGGCATCCGCACGCTGGCCGACGTAAAGACCATGCTGGAAGCCGGCGCCAACCGCATCGGCGCCTCCGCCAGCGTAGCCATTGTGCGGGAGCTGGGGGCGGAATAAGGCAGCTTTTAGCTTTTGGCCTCTAGCTTCCGGCTTGTCCCCGTGAGCTCGTCGCTGGGTTCCTCGCTCCCTTGGTCCCGCGTTCTCTTGCTCCCTAACCGCTGTTCCCTGATCTCTGAGCCTTATTCCCTGCGCTATTATTCCCTTCTGAACCTATGTCCACACACCCCCCATCGCACGCACACGAACCCGAGCTCGAGGGCGACTATCACCTCGTCGACCCCTCGCAGCCAGGCGTGCATCTCGACCCCGCCAACATTCGCGTCGAGCCGGCCGACATCGCCTACAGCACGCAGATGGCCGACGCGCTGAACACCACGCTCGACCTGCAGACGCTGCTGGTCCGCACCTCGGAGCTGGTGCGCACCGTCATCCACTACCGCATCTTCGCTATCCTGCTGCTCAACGACCGCACGCACGATCTGCGCATGCGCTTCCAAATTGGGCATTCGACGGAGGCCCAGCGGACACGCGTGCCCCTGGGCAGAGGCATCGTCGGCCAGGTTGCGCTCACGCACCAGCCCATGCTGATCAACGACGTCTCCAAGTCGGAGCATTACGTCTCGGTCAACCCCGACGTGCGCTCCGAGCTTTGCGTGCCGTTGATCGCCAAGAACAAGCTTATCGGGGTAATGGACATCGAGAGCGAACAGGCGGACTATTTCCGTCCCGAGCATCTGCGTCTGCTCACGCTCACCGCTTCGCGCATCGCGCAGTCGATCGAGAATGCGCGCCTCTACGCGCGCATCTGGCGCCAGGCGCAGACCTTGACCGTGTTGAACGAAATCGCCGCCGAGCTGACGTCGATTCTCGATCTCAACGCACTGCTCGATCGCATCGGGCATCTTTTGCGCCGCCTGATCGACTACCAAATGTTCACCATCATGCTGCTCGACAGCAAGGGCGAGATACTCATCACCCGCTACGCCTGGCGCTTCGGCTCCACGCACGTGCCCTCGCGCCGCATTCCGATTACCAGCGGCCTGGTGGGCGCGGCCGTGCGCGAGTGGCGCATGATCAACGTGCCCGACGTGAGCAAGGACCCGCGCTACCTGCCCATGAATCCCGAAACCCGGTCGGAGCTGATCGTGCCCCTCTTCTATAAAGGGCGCATCATCGGCGTGCTCGATCTCGAGCACACCCGCGTGGGCTTCTTCAACGAAGATCATGAACGCATGCTGACCACGCTAGCCGCGCAGATCGCCATCGCCATTGAGAACGCACGGCTCTACCAGGCCGTGAGCCGCCAGGAGCGGCAATTGGAGCTCGACATCGCCATGGCGCGCGAGGTGCAGTTGCGCCTGCTGCCGACTTCTCCTCCGGAACTGAAGAACGCCGAGATTGCCGTGCGCTTTCTGCCCGCACGCACCATCGGCGGGGACCTCTACGATTTCGTCGATTACGGCCCCGGCCGCACGGCCATCGTGCTCGGCGATGTGAGCGGCAAGGCCGCGCCCGCCGCGCTCTTTGCGGCGCTGGCCAGCGGCATCATGCGTTCCGCGGCGCTGCAGCGGCCGGAACCGGCGCAGATGCTGGCCATCCTGAACGACGCCGTCGGCGAGCGGCGGCTCGAATCGCAGTACGTGACCATGCTCTTCTCCATCTGGAACGACGAGAGCCGCACGCTGCGGGTCGCCAACTCGGGCGCCGTTCAGCCGGTCTTTTGCCGCGGTGGGCAATCGAACACCGTGCTCACCGAGGGCTTTCCCCTCGGCCTCTTTCCCAACGTCGCTTACGACGAGTTCACCGAGCACGTAGAACCGGGCGACGCGATCGTCTTCGTCTCCGACGGCATTCTCGACGCGCAGAACGCGCGCGAAGAGATGTACGGCTCCGAGCGCCTGGGACAGGTGCTGTGCGGCAAAAGCGGTTGTTCCGCACAGGAGATCGTCGACCACATCCTTGAAGACGTGACGCACTTCCAGGGCGGCCAGGAGCGCTTCGACGACGAGACGATCATTGTGCTGCGGGTGCGGTGAGACGAGGGTCTAACGTCCAGGGAAACGAACAAAGAGCTGAGAGCTGATGACTGAAAGCCCTCCCTGTTCCCTATTTCCCAATCCCTGTTTCGATACACTTGAAGAAGACCTGCTTCGCGGAGCGCATTTGCCTGCCACGACCGAAGAGCGCATCATCCAGCCGGCGCGCAACATCATGGGCAGCTTGCGCCTGCCCGGCGACAAATCCATCAGCCATCGCTACGCCCTGCTAGGCGGATTCGCCGAAGGCACTTCGCGCTTCTCGAACTTCTCGACGGGGGCGGACTGCGCTTCGACCCTGGCGTGCATGCAGGCGCTGGGAGCGAAGGTGCGCACCCTTGAAAGCGGCGTGGTCGAAGTGACCGGCGTGGGCGGCCGCGTCACAGCACCCTCCGCGCCGCTCGACTGCGGCAACTCCGGCTCGACAATGCGCATGGTCGCCGGCTTGCTTGCCGGGCAGCAGGGCAGATTCACGCTCACCGGCGATGCCTCGCTCTCACGGCGACCGATGGAGCGCATCCGACAGCCGCTTGAGGCAATGGGCGCACGCGTGCAGCTGACCGATGGACACGCTCCGGTGCATCTCGAAGGCGCAAACCTGAAGCCGATCGATTACACTACGCCCGTTCCCAGCGCGCAGGTCAAGACCTGCGTCCTGCTTGCCGGCCTGCAGACGGCGGGAGAGACGACCGTGCGCGAAGCGGTGCGCACGCGCGACCACAGCGAGCTGGCGCTACGGGCTTTCGGCGCCAGGATCGCGCGCACGCTCATCTCAGTCACGATCGACGGGCCGCAGCCTCTCCACGCGATCGAAGCCACGGTGCCCGGCGACATCTCCTCGGCGGCGTTCTTCTTCTGCGCGGCGGCGCTCTTTCCCGGCTCCGGGCTGGTCTTCGACTCGCTCGGCCTCAATCCGACACGCGCCGCGCTGCTCGACGTTCTCACCGCGCTGGGCGCGCGCATCAGCGTGGTGCAGCTTGAGGAAAAGCACGCCGAGCTGGTCGGCATGGTGCAGGTCGCAGGATCTGCCGAAGGATTGCGAACGGCATCGATCACCGGCTCGCTGGCGGCTCGGCTCATCGACGAGCTGCCGGTGCTGGCGGCAATCGGCCCGCACACAAGCGGCGGCATCCGCATCCGCGACGCCAGAGAGTTGCGCGTGAAGGAGTCGGACCGCATCGCGCTCGTCGCCAAAAATCTGCGCGCCATGGGAGCCGAAGTCGAAGAGTTCGACGACGGACTCGACGTGCCCGGCGGACAAATGCTCCACGGCGCGGAGATCGAGACGGCCGGCGACCATCGTATCGTCATGGCCTTTAGCGTAGCTGCACTGCGCGCACACGGCGAAACGCTCATTCGCGGCGCGGAGTCGGCGGCGATCAGCTTCCCTGAGTTCTTCGATCTGCTGGATCGGGTGGCGGAACGATAGCTTTCGCGGCTTCCAACCCACCCATTTCGCCCGCCAAGGCGGGACGAAAAGGATGGGGCACGAGTTGAGACTGGATCTACTGTGTTGGCGCTGGAGGAGCCATCGACGGCTCCGCAGCCTTGGGCGCGGGACCGACGCCGGGAACCACGGGGTTGGTCTTGACCACACCCGCCGCGGCATCGGGAAGATTGATGCCGTAGTGCTGCAGGGTCGTGGCCAGCGTCTGGAAGAGACCGGCGCGGTCTTTGGCGTAGGCGGCGTGCGCCGCGATGAGGTTATCTTCCGCGATAGCCAGCGCTCGATCTTGCGCCAGCACGAGAGCCGTGGTTGAGGCTCCGAGCTTCAGTTTCTTCTCCTCGTCATCGAGGCTCTGCTGCTCATAGTCGCGCGCGGCCACATCGGCCTGAACCTGTGCGCGATCGTTGGTGAGCGCAAATTGCGCATTCACCACCTGCATGCGAATCTGCGTGTAGAGCTGCTCGAGGTGCAGCTCGGCCTGGCGATATTCCATCAACGAGCGCGCCTGTACGGATTGCGCAAGCTTGTTGCCGATCGGGATCGACACATTGAATCCCATGCCGCGATCCGGCGTGGAGTTGTCCAGCATGTTTTGCAGCGTACCCGGATAGGTGGTTGTCGGATACGTGTTGGGCTTGCAAGGGCCGGCCGGGGTGGTTGGCGTGGCAAACAAGTTGATGCAGTCGGGGCTCTGCGCGCCGCCTACGCCCGTACCGCTCCAATAACCGAAGATATCGAGCGTGGGCAGCAGCGCGTTGCGCGCGCCCTTCAGCGTGATTTCGTCGTTGCGCAATGTTAGAACCGCCTGCTCCAGCTCCGGCCGCTGCTCGAATGCGGTCTGCACCAACTGCTCGACCGGTTGGGTTTCCTCGGGCAGTTCTTCCAGCGTCACACGATCAGTGGGAATGACAGGGGCAGCCGTTAGCACCGGATCGTTGAGGTTGCGCGCGATGGCCTGTTTGATGATCTGCTGCTGGTAGTTGAGTGAGTTTTGCGAATTAATGAGCGCCTGCTTGTCGGTGGCGACGGTCGACTCGGCGTTGATCACGTCGAGCGGAGCCATGGTGCCGATCTCCAGTTGCTTGCGATTGTCGGCCAGCAACTTGGAGCTCTGCTGCAAAGCTCTTTCCTTGGCCTGCACGTCTTCGTAGGCCTGGACCAGGCCCCAATAGATGGTTTCAACCTGGTTGACGGAGTAAAGGATCTGCTGGCGGAAGGTCGAATCGGCAATGCGCCGGTCGTTCCGCGCCTGATAGATGAAGCGCTTGTTCATCCAGATACCCGCGCCCTGAAGCAGATGCTGCGTGACCGTAGCCTTGAACGACGACTCGAGCAACGGGCTATATACATCGAAGGGGCTGTTTGTCGTGACTCGCGAGTTGTTGAATGTCAGCGCGAGCGACGTGCCGGTCACAAAACCCTGGTTGTAGGTGAAGTTGTACGTGTCCGTGTTCTGGAAGCTTCGTGGAACAAAGACGCTCGTGACCGGCTGCTCCAGCCGGTCGAATTGGATGGCCGACGTCGCCACTCCTTCGAGATTCTCAGGTGGAAGACCTGCGCCCGCCGTGGTCAGCGTCAAACCGCTTACGCCCGAGCCCGCGCCGCCCGCGCCCACCGAAGTGCCGCCCGGGCCGCCGCCGGCAGTGAGCGTGGAGGCAGACCCGCCGAGAGTGTTGGTTACCAGACCCGATGGTACGCCGAGCGGCAATGCCCCGGTTCGCGTACGCAGGATGTCGGTATCGGCAATGTCGAGATCGTAGCGGGCGATGGCGATGTCATAGTTATTCTCGATGGCGAGAGCGATGGCGTCGGAGAGGCTGAGGTAGATTTTGCCGTTCTTCACCAGGTCTGCGAGACGGACGGAATTGGCAAAACTGGCCTTGCCGATGGTGGTCGGCCGATACATATTGATGGGATTGCCCAGCAGCTTCCCGGCTGGTTTTGTGAAGTCGCGTGCCGTGGGCCGTAATGAGAACGGCTCGGTGAGTATCGGCGCCGGCGCCCCAGGCAGCTCGGATGCTTGTTTCTCCGGCGTCTTGCTTCCCGCTCCCTGCACCGTGGCCGGTCCCGGCTGCGGCGGAGGAGCTTGCTGCGCGTAGCCCGGCGGCACGCACGTTGCCAATGTCACCATGACCGCGGCGAGCGCGCGCAACCGCTCACCGGAGCGCCCCTGCCCGGGCCGCCGGCCGCGCGCCGGCTCAAACACACGTGTACCGTAAGAATGCATGATTCATCTCCACGAAGGTTTAAGGCATGTGGGGTGCCATTGTTTCAAGACGCCCGGAGGGCTCCTGCGGACGCAATTTTGTTGGTCCGCCAGGGGCGAGGTCTGGCTGCCGGGACGATGGTCAAGTGTCCTCTTATCTGTTGATACGCGAGTCGACCGGTGTTCGTTCCATGCAAATGCCCGTTCGCAGCTTCACGTTGACCGGAGCGCGGAATTGGGCAGAAAGCTGAGTATAAATCAGCGAGATGCGTTGTCATGTGATCTGTTACGGAGTCAATTACCCTGTTATTCAACTCGATACCCATGGCAGCTCATCATCAGTCCGAGGCCGTTCTGCAGAACTGGAGAGTCACGCTGTCCTATGACGGCACAGATTATCGCGGCTGGCAGGTGCAGCCCGGCGAGCCGACCATCCAGGGGGAGTTGCAGGCGGCGCTGGGTCGCGTGACCGGCGAGTCGCCGCTGCCCCAGGGCTCGGGCCGCACGGACGCCGGAGTGCACGCCCTTGCGCAGGTGGCCAGCTTCGCTCTGGAGGCGCGCATTCCGCCGCAGAATCTGCAGCGCGCGCTCAATCGCACCTTGCCGGACGCGATCCGCGTTCTGGACGCCCGCCATGCGCCCGATTCATTCCACGCGCGGCACTCGGCCGTCGCAAAGACCTATGAGTACCGCGTGTTTCTGGATCGGCCGGAGAGGGTGGAAGACGAATTGGCTCCGTCCGTTGTTTGCCCGCCGTTCCTGGCGCGCTACGTCTACGCGTGTCCATGGCCCTTGAACCTTGACGCCTTGCGGGAATCGGCGCGCTTGCTGGAGGGCGAGCACGACTTCACCAGCTTCGCCGCGGTCGATCCCGATCTGACCTGCCGCGCTCGCGACGCCGAGCAGAATGACGAACCGGCGACCGGGATCCGGACGATTTTTTCGTCGGCGTGGGAGCGACACAGTTGCGAAGGAGGCCACGTGCTTATCTACCGCGTACGCGGCAGCGGCTTTCTGCATCACATGGTGCGCAATCTGGTGGGGACGATGATCGATGTCGGGCGCGGATACCGCAAGCCGGACGAGATTCCGGCAATTCTCGCCGTGCGCAGCCGTTCGGCGGCGGGACCGACCGCGTCGGCGCGCGGGTTGTTCCTGCATTCGGTCGAGTACGGTGAGGAGTTAGCTGCCGTCTAGGGCGGTTTAGGAAATCGTGTGTCCGTTCGGACGTTGCCCAAGGTCGCCGCTCCGCGTTGGTCGCGTCGACTTGGTGATCTTTCTTCGGCTACATCATTTCCTAAACCGCGATAGTACCCGATTTGATGGCGGACCGAAAAAAGTCCATATTTAGACCATTCGCCGGAGGACCAGCGCCATGCCTCTTTCGACCCAGATCAAGTCCATCAGCTACATCAAATCGCACGCCGCCGAAGTGCTCGATCGGCTCAACGAAGAGCGCGAGCCCATTGTGATCACACAGAACGGCGAAGCCAAGGCGGTGTTGGTCGACGTGCGCACCTACGAGCAGTCGCAAGAGACGATGGCGCTGCTGAAGATTCTGGCGATTGCCGACCAGGAGATCGAATCTGGCGATACGGTTCCAATTGAAGAGGTTATGAAGGAATTCGGCGTAAAGGACACGCGCGGCTGATGGCTTTCGCGGTGCGGTTCACGAAAGAAACGCGGCGCGATTTGCGATCGATCCACGATTACATCTCGACCAACGATCCGCCGGAAAGGGGGGATTATGTGGCGAGAGAGATCATTCGCACGGCCTTGAAGTTACAGGAAATGCCGCAACGCGGAGCGCATCCGCCCGAATTGCTTCAACTGGGAAAAACGTCGTATCGCCAGGTTTTCTTCAAGCCTTACCGGATCATCTACCGTATCCGCGGGAACACGGTCAATGTTGGACTGATTGCCGATGGGCGCCGCGATGTAACACCGCTTCTATCCAGACGACTACTCAAGCCCTGAATTGGCTCTGGCCTATTACAAGCCTTCTATACGTCTTTGCCGCGCTATCGCAGTTCCTGATTCACTGTATCCCGATGTCGCTCCACTCGAGTCGTCTCGTCCCTCAGGGAGCGGCGACCTTGCTCGGATTCCAAAAGGCCACACCAGCTCAGGAATCGCCGTCACTGTCTTGCTGTCGCCTACTCCCTGCTACTCTCTGATCAGCAGCCATGGCGATCTTCTCCCAGAACTCGGCGCATGCCCAGGTGACCGCGCTGGCCGCTCAGCGGCCCGTACACGCATCTTTTGCCTGGCTGCGCCGCAATGCCCGCAAGATCATGGATTGGCAGACGGAGCTGGTGGCGATTCCGGCGCCGCCGTTTGGCGAGCAGGCGCGCTCGCAGTGGCTCGCGGCGCGCTTTACTGAAGCGGGCTTGAGCGACGTGCACAACGATGAGACGGGAAACGTCCTTGCGACCCTGGCCGCGGCCAAACTGCCCGCAGAGAGTTCCGGCCCTATCGTTCTTCTTTCGGCGCATATTGACACCGTCTTCCCGTCGGGAACTCCGTTGCGTCCCGTTGTGGACGAGACCGATGGATTCTTGCGCCTGCAGGCTCCCGGAGCGTGCGACAACGCCGCCGGCGTTGTGGGTTTGCTGGCAATCGCTCACGCCCTCGTCCAATCCAAAATGGAATTGGCGGTTCCGCTGGTTTTTCTGGGGAACGTGGGCGAGGAGGGCGAAGGCGACTTGCGCGGAATTCGCCACCTGTATGGGGAGAGCACGCTGGCCGGCCGCATCGCGGCGCACATCGTGCTCGACGGCGCGGGCTGCGACTCTGCCGTAACCCAGGCGCTGGGCAGCCGGCGATTCCAGGTAACGGTCTCCGGCCCCGGCGGACACAGCTTCACCGACGCGGGCACGCCCAACCCGATCGCCGCGCTGGCCGCGGCGCTCGCGACTCTAACCCGTACTCCGTTGCCTGAGGAACCCCGCACCACGCTCAACCTGGGCACCATTCATGGCGGCACCAGCGTCAATTCCATTCCCGAGAGCGCGACGGCGTCGATCGATTTCCGTTCCACAAGCGCCGAGCAACTGCTTCGGCTCGAGGTCGCGTTGCGCCGCGCTGCGGAAGACGCCGTGGAAGAAAGCAATGCCCTGGCTGCGGCTGCCGCGGCAAAATCGCGGGGCCGGCTGACCTTGGAAATTGCGAAGATTGGCGACCGCCCGGCGGGAGCGTTGCCTGCCGATTCACCGCTTCTCGAGGCGCTGCGAGCCGTTGACCGCCATCTCACCCTCAAGACCGACCTGCGCCTGGGATCGACGGACGCGAATCTTCCGCTTTCTCTTGGAATTCCCGCGCTCTCGCTGGGAGCGGGCGGCGAAGGCGGCGGCGCGCACACGCAGGCCGAATGGTTCTCGGCGAAGGATCGCGATATCGGGCTCAAGCGCGTGCTTTTGTTGACGCTTGCGATGTTGAAGTGGGCCGCACAGCAGTGATCGATCTTTGTGGCAGCTGCGCAATAGAACGGTATGAAGAACCCTCTGGTACACTCCGCCCATGCGCGCCTTTTGCTCTCTTCTTGCGGCTTTTGTGGCCGGCGCCTGGCTCGTCTCGCCTGCTGCTGCTCAAACCGCGCCTGCACAGCTCAGCCCGAACCGAAAAGCGCCGGCTTTGAGCGCCCCGCCAGATGTGATTTACTTCAACACCGTGATCTACACCGGCGAGGGCTTTGCCGACGACTCGCCGAAAGCGGTTCAGGCGATGGCCATCGGCGGCGGCAAGGTGCTGGCAGTCGGGACCAATGATGACGTCACAAAGCTCGCCGGGCCACACACACGTCTGCGCGACCTGGCCGAGACACGCATCTTCATTTTTCCCGGATTCGACGACGCGCACGTGCACCTAGGCAGCGCGGGCCAGACCAAGCTGAACATCGATCTGACCGGCGTGAAATCGTTGAATGAGATGCTCGCAAAGATTGCGGCTTTTGCAAAGGATCAGCCGCCCGGCCACTGGCTCACCGGCGGCCGATGGGATCACACGCTGTGGGCGAGCAAGGTGCTCCCGGCCCGCCAGGATCTGGACAAAGTGACGGGAGACCATCCGGCATTTCTCGATCGCGTCGACGGGCATATCGCCATCGCCAACACCGCGGCTCTCAAAGCCGCTGAAATCGTTAGCAGCACCAAGGCGCCACAAGGTGGAGCGATCGACCTCGATGCCAACGGCGAGCCGACCGGCATTCTGCGCGAATCGGCGCAGGGGCTGGTCGAAAGAGTGATTCCGCCGCCGACGGCGCAGGAACGCAGGCGCGGCCTGGAATTGGCCATCGCCGACGCGCTCGCTCACGGCGTGACCAGCGTGCAGGATTTCTCGGAATGGGACGATTTTCTCACTTACGAGGAGATGGAGCGGGAAGGCAAGCTCAATCTTCGCATCGCCGAATGGATTCCCTTCAAGGAACCTCTCGAGCAAGAGAAGCAGATGCGCGCGCATCACGCCGCGAGCGATCCCATGCTGCGCACGACGATGCTCAAGGGCTTTATGGATGGTTCGCTGGGCTCGCGAACGGCAGCCATGAAGGGACCTTATGCCGACGATCCCGGCAACACCGGCCTACCGCAATACGATCAGGCGCAACTCGACCAGATGGCCATCGAGCGCGCGAAAGCCGGCTTTCAGCTTGGATTTCATGCCATCGGAGACAAAGGTGTGGCGATGGCGCTGGAGGCCATTGAGCAGGCGGAGCTCAGCATCTTCCATGTGCACGATCCCCGGCAGCTCGGCGGTCTCCTAGGATTGCCTTGCCGTCCTGCTGGACAGCCGTACGAGATCTGGGACGAGAAGATGCCGTGCGGAAACGCAACGCCGTCCCCGGGCTCCTCCTCCACTCCCGAACCGTCGAAGCTGGTGCTCTCCCCCGGGGTGGCGCGAGCGGTCCCGCGCAACCGCATTGAGCACGCGCAGGTAGTGGACCCGGCCGACATTCCGCGTTTTCGAGAGCTGGGCATCATTGCCTCCATGCAGCCCTGCCACCTTCTGACCGACATGAATTGGGCCGAGGCGAGGCTGGGGCCCAAGCGCGCGGCATTTTCCTACGCGTGGAAGGCTTTTCTCGACGCAGGCGTGCCGCTAGCTTTCGGAACCGATTATCCCGTCGAGTCGATCTCACCCTTTCGCGGCCTCTACGCCGCCGTCACGCGGATGAACGAAGCCGGAACAAAGACCTATTTCCCCGAGCAGAAGATCACGCGCGGCCAGGCGCTCTACGCCTACACGCAAGGCTCGGCATACGCCGAATTCGCCGAAAAGCACAAAGGCAAGCTGGAGCCCGGCTACGACGCGGACTTTATCCTCGTCGACCGCGATCTCTACAAAACGGCCGCGCGCGCGTTGCTGCAGACGAAAGTCCTAGAGACGTTTGTCGGTGGAGAAGAGGTTTACTCCGGAGATATGAGAGTGCAGTAGTCCGGCGTAGTTGCCATGGCCGTACTTCGTAAGCGGTCTGCGCCCCGCTCCGCGTCTATCGCCACAAATGCCTTGGATAATACCCGCCCTCGATCAGTCTCCGTATGTTTTCAACGGCGCGGGTATGATCTTCGCGATAGGTGACCCCAAACCAAGCATCGCTGGTTCGCAACACCTTCACGCGAGCCTTTCCAGCCACAACCAATTCGCTTACCGAGTTGGGAATAAGGCACTCTGCCTTTAGATCCGTTCCGTTCTGCCGGAGAAAATCCTCAAAGCGTAGGCGGAGCAGGTCGAACACTTGAGGCGTAAATCCCCAAATATTCATAGAGACGATCTCGTCTCCCCTCAGCCGCGTTTCCCCGCCTTCCGGGTCCGTGCTATGGGCGTGACCGCCTTCTTGCTCTACGCTCTTCAATTCCTGGATGTTCTGAAGATAGCCGCCGTCGTCGACCTGGCACACGCCTCGCGCCACCGCACCGAACTCCGACAGCGTATTGCGCAGCACATAGCCCACCATCGCGTAGTCCGCAAGACCGGACTGCAGATGATGCGCCAAAGTCTTGAAGCTCTCAACGCCGTAGAAGTCGTCGACGTTGATGACGGCGAAGGGCTCGCGGATGATGCCGGATGCGGCGAGAACGGCCTGTGTGGTGCCCCAGGGCGCCTTGCGGCCCGGTGGAACACGGAACCCGGAAGGAATCCCAGTCAGCTCTTGCCGGACAAATTCCACGGCGATGCGTCTTCCAAACCGGGCCCCGGCCATGTGACGGAATTGGTCCTCGGTTTCTCTGCGAACAACGAAGATAGCCCTGCCAAAGCCGGCGCGGTGCGCGTCGAAGACCGAATAGTCGACGACGCTTTCGCCGCTGGGACCGACCGGCTCGGCGACTTTCAAGCCACCATAGCGGCTTCCCATGCCGCCCGCAAGAACGAGAAGAGTTGGGCTGACCATGGAACTCCTCCTTTCCGGTAACTAACGTGCAGAACATCTGGGGAAGGAGGCCGAAAAAGCGCGCTTGAGCGAAGCCAGGCAGGAGTTTTTTGGCCGCAGTGCGGGCAGCACAAAACCTCGCGGGCGGGACGCCGTTGCGTCAGGATCATTAGGTGAGAATGCTGGGGATGGACATTCCAATGAATGGCGTTAAAGAAGACCAGTTGTTCCTGCCGGCTCACACTTTCCATGGCAAGAGGCCCCTGATTTGGCAACGCGCCGGAAGCATCGCTCGGCGCTCCGCATGCGCCAGTATTGTACCGCGAAACGCACTTCTTCCGGACCGACAAATGAAGGACGCGGAGCCTTTGCTTTGGAGCCCACATGCCTTTCAGATCGATCGCTCGGAGTCTGCGCCGGCGCCTGCCATAATCCAGACAGATGAAGCTGCGCGCCTATTTGCTGATGACTTTCGTGGTCGCCGTGTGGGGTTCGACCTTTGTGGTCATCAAGGGCGCCCTCGCCGACTCGACTCCGGCCGCCTTCAACCTCACCCGCATGACGCTCGCCTTCCTGGTGCTGGCCGTGGCGTACCACCGCTACTGGTGGAGCATTCGCCGCTGGCACATCGCCGCCGGAGCGCTGGTCGGACTTTGCCTGGCCGCCGGCTACCAGTTCCAGACCGTCGGCCTAGTCCACACCACGCCGTCGAAATCGGCGTTCATTACGGGATTGGTGGTGGTTCTGGTGCCGCTGTTCTCCGTCATGCCCTGGCTGCGCCCGCCGGGAGCAAGGCCGCCGCGCTGGAACGCCTTCACCGGCGCAGCGCTGGCGTTTCTCGGAATCTTACTGCTCACGGCGCCGCCCGCCGCTCAGGCAACGGATCCGGGTCAGCTCGCGACACTCCTGCCCGACCTGCGGTCCATCAACGTTGGAGACCTGCTCACCTTCGGCTGCTCGATCGCGTTCGCCTTTCACTGCCTCGCGCTGGGCCACGCCTCGCCGCGCATCGCCTTTCAGCCGCTGGCTCTGTTGCAGGTCGGCTTTTGCGCCATCTTCATGGCGTTGAGCCTGCCGATAATCGAGCATCCGCACCTTGCCTGGACGCCGCGGGTCGTTATCGCACTTGCTGTCGCGGCCGTGTTGGCGACGGCAGCCGCCTTTTCCATTCAGAGCTGGGCGCAGTCGATTCTGCCGACAACGCATACGGCGTTAATCCTTACGTTGGAGCCGGTCTTCGCGTGGATCACGTCGTTCCTCTTCCTGGGAGAACGGCTTGGGCTGCGGCCAGCAATCGGCGCACTGCTGATTTTGTCCGGAATTGCCTTGACCGAGCTGGTTCCCCAGCTGCACGTGCCCACGGCCCATGAAGGCTAAGGGAGGCTTGTGTGGCGGAGAGACCGGGGCCGAAAATACTTAAATCGGAGGTAGTGGGTCGGTTTCTCTCAGGGGCTAAAGCCCCCGAGACTTTTTGGGCGATTAACCTACGGGGCTAAAGCCCGTACCCTCCACGGCCAGGCCCGTACCCTCTAGACTGACCGGCTTTCGAATCGGCGCGACGCCTGAAGCGAGCGGCCGGCCGGTAGCCGATCTGGGAGTCAACGATGATTCGTGTGGGTGTAGTGGGGTTTGGGCTGGGCGGCCGCGTTTTTCACGCGCCGCTTGTTGCCTCAGTCGATGGTCTGGAATTGGTCGCGATCGTCGAGCGCAGCGGCGACAAGGCCGCTGGGCGCTATCCCGGCATCGCTGTTCATCGGAGTTTGGCAGAACTGCTCGAAGACCAATCGATCGGCCTCGTCGTCGTCACGACTCCGAGCGGAACCCACTTTGAAGTTGCAAAGGCCGCGCTCGAAGCCGGCAAGAACGTAGTTGTCGACAAGCCCATGGCGACTTCTTCGGCGCAGATTGCCGAGTTGATGCGACAGGCCGCCGATCGCAACCTGCTCCTTGCGCCCTTTCACAATCGCCGCTGGGACGGCGATTTCAGGACCGTTCAAAGGCTTCTGCCAGAAGGACAACTCGGCCGGCTAGTAGATTTTGAATCGTATTTCGACCGCTGGCGGCCCATTCCGAAGACCGGCGCGTGGAAAGAAGACCCGGCGCGTGGCGGCGGCCTGCTGCTCGACATCGGGACGCACCTGGCCGATCAGGCGCTCGTGCTTTTCGGCAAGCCGCAGGCCGCCGGCGCCGAGGTTGTGCGAGAGCGCGACGGCGACGGCGCGAACGATTCCTTCAACATTCGCCTGCGCTATTCCGGCTTCTCAGTGGCTCTCAGCTCCAACTGCCTCTCCTCGCCGGGCCGGCCGCGATACTTGCTGCGCGGAACGAAAGGCAACTATGTGAAATGGGGACTCGATCCGCAGGAGGCGGCGCTCAACCAGGTCGTGCGAATCCCCGATGGCACGTGGGGACAGGAGCCCCCGTCCAATTGGGGCTCGCTTCACGTGGATGTGGACGGAGGGATGGTGACGCGTCCCGTCACGCCGATCCCCGGCGATTACCGCATCTACTACGCCGGCATCCGCGACGCCCTGTTGGGCAAGGGTCCGCTTCCCGTCTCGCCGCTGGACGCATGGCGGACGGCGCGGTTGCTCGAGTGGGCAGACCAAAGCGCAAAGGAGCGGCGCGACATCGATTGCGACTGGAGCGGAGAGCCGGCGTGACGCGCCGCGCGCGCCTGAATCCGAACCCTCCCCGCGGTCACAGAGCACGCAGCTTGGATCAGAATAAGATCGATGGCAGCCAGGCGCCCGACGGCTCGTTGTAGAGCCCCAGACTCATGAGCGTCATCGGCTGCACAATACGCAGGCCATTGGCCAGGCACCAACGGAGTAGCGCGGTGTTGCGCGAGGGCACCAGGATTCCGGGACCGCCGAACGTGTCGACTGAAGCAATCAATGCCTGCAGATCCGTGTTGCTTTCTGCCGTCGCATGACCGAAGAACGCGAGCGAAGAGGGGTATCCTGTGATCCGTTCTCCGCGTTCGACCGCCCGTGCGGTGCCCTGCGCAATGGAGTCGGCGAGCTCACGGCCTCGATGGAAACCGTGCACTTGCAGCGCGAGCGCGTTGCAAGCTGGCAAATCCTCGGCGCGGACAGCCCTCACGGCACAGCCGGGCACGCTCCTTTGCCACGTCCTCCCCTGAATGCAGGCCAGCGGCTCGCGAATAGCGAAGCCAAAACCGGTGTAGAGCGAAAGCGACCGGTTGTGGAATGCGGCCTGAACCAGGCGAACGCCGGCGGCGCCGCGATCGCTGGCACGGTTTAACGCCGCTTGCATCAACATGCGCCCGACACCGCGGTTCTGCACCTGCGGGTCCACCGTAACCGGCCCTACGCCGGCGACCGAAGAACGTTCATCGAGGCAGTTGCTGCCCACCGTCCGACCATTCATCTCCGCGACCACACAGTAGAAGCAGGGATGAGAAAACATCAAGGTCAAAGCACGTGTCGGGTGCTCAGGTCCGGGGAAATCGCGGGGAAATCCGTGCGCCTGACTGATCGTGGCGAACGCGTCAAAGCAGATTCGACCGCAATCCGCCGCGTCGTCAGGACGCGCCTGGCGAATCGTAACCTCCGCTGCGATGGTTCAGGTGGCATATTTTTGACCTCCCGCTTCCGTGGCAATTCCGCTCAGTTTGATTTGACCGGCTCTTTTTCCACCAACGGCACCCAGAAGCGAAAGCTGCTTCCCTTCCCCGGCGTGCTCGCCGCTTCAATGGAGCCACCGTGCGCCGCAAGAATGGCGCGCGCGATCGCCAAGCCCATTCCTGTGCCCTTGCCGAGAACGGCACCTTTCTTGCCGCGATAGAACTTTTCGAAGATCAGCGGCATATCGAGCGAGTCGATTCCCGGGCCGTCGTCTTCCACGCGGAACTCCAGCCGGTCGCCTTCGCGCCGGCTGCGCAGCGTGATATGGCTGCCGGCGGGCGTGTACCGGGCCGCATTTTCGAGCAGATGGCGCAAAACGCGGCCCAGCAGATGGGGATCGAACCAGACCGGTTTCCCTTCGCCTTCGGCGGAGATTTCGATCCGGTGTCTGGCCAGCAACTCCTGCGACTCTTCGACGGCCTGTTCGAGCAGCGCGCGCGGAAGTTGCCTCACCGGCTGAACCCGCAGCACTTTCGCATCGATCTCGGCCATCTCCACGGCTTCGCCGATCAGCATGTCCAGGCGCGAGGCCTCTTCATCCACCAGCGCAGCCAGGTCGCACCGGCCCGCGTCGTCCAACCCTTCGCCTTGCATCAAAGTCGTGGCCGCAGCGCGGATGGCCGTGAGAGGAGTCCGCAACTCGTGGGTCAGTGAATCGATCAGCGCGGTGCGCAGCCGCTCGCCTTCCCGCGATGCTTCCAGTCGCGCCGACGCCTCAATGGCGATCGATCGCGTGAGCGCAATGGCAACCTGAGCGCCAACGGCAGTTGCCACTTCTCGCGAAAGGCGCGACGCCGGCCTCCAGCCCAGAGCGCCGACCGACCGCAATCCCAGCGTCAGATCGATGGCGGTAAAATCCCCCGTCGCCGAAAGGGTGGCGCTGGGAAGGAAACTGGCCGCGCGCAGGCTCGCCTTGGCGCTCGCCGGCATCTCCGCTCCCGAGGAAAAGTACTCGTCGTGGTCGCGCACATAAAGCATCGCGCCGTCGAGCGCGAAGATGCGCTCCACCAAATGCGGCAGATCCCGCATGAGCCCGGCCGCGTCGTCGTGCAACATCATCTCCTGGCTGAGGGCGTAGAGACGCTCCACGTCTTCGCGGCGCTGCTCCGCCTGCCGGGCCTGTCCGCGCGCGCGCTCGGCCACGCGGCTCACCATCACGCAGCTGGCCGCAAAGGTGAGCAAGGCCAACCACTCTTGCGCTCCGGCGATGGCCAGCGCGTGCAGCGGAGGGAGGAAGAAATAATCGAACGACAGGGCGCAAAGAGTCGCGATGTACAGGGAAAGCCAGCGCCCCGCCACCGTGGCCGAGCAGACCACGAGCAGGAGAAAAACCATCCCCGCCGTGGTGGCATTCGCGCCCGGAAAAACGAGAATCGCCGTGACCAGCGCCGCGGCAATTGTTCCCAGCAGCCACTGAAGCGGCAGGTTGGCATCGATGCGTTCGCTCGCAAATCCCATCATCGAGCATGATAAAGCGGTTCCACAGTTTCCATTCCTCTTCAGCCGCAGAAGCCGAGCGGCTCTTTCCTAAAGGAAGAGCCCCCTTGATCGACGCCCGAAACCTGGCACAGGATCTGTGGAACCGCTCGGTAGTTGGTCGGTTTCCCGCTCAGGAGCTAAAGCCCTGCGTCTATTTGGCCCAAATGACGCATGGGCCGAACAGGCTACTAAACAGGGGCGAGGCCGAGACGAATTGCGTCACAAAGCATTGCACAAGGGCTGAAGCCCGCGCTGATATTGTGGCACTTTCCGCACGGCTGAAGGGGTGCCCTGTTACAAAGCCATGTCGCGGAGAGATTTTTCCGCAGCCTGTGCAGCCCGTACTCTCCAACCTCACCCACTGCCAACCGCTCTAACGGGCCGCCAATGCGTTAAGCTTCCCAAGGAAGCAGATCGAAATGCCCAGCCGGATTCTTGTCATCGACGACGAGCCGCAGATCACGCGCGTGCTGCGCGCCGCGCTTTCGGCGCAGGGATTCGACGTGCGCACGGCGAACGACCCTGTCGAGGCCCTCGAAGTCTTCTCCGACTGGCCGCCGGATCTGGTCGTCACCGACCTGATGATGCCGGGCATGAGCGGTGTCGAAGTCACGCGTGCCATCCGTGCGCGCTCCGCGACGCCCATCCTCGTCCTTTCCGTGCGCGAGAACGAACGCTCGAAGGTCGAAGCGCTCGACGCCGGCGCGGACGACTACGTGACCAAGCCCTTCGGCATTCAGGAGCTTCTGGCGCGCATTCGCGCCCACCTGCGCCGCGCTCCCGAACGCACCACGGCAGCCATCGAAGCCGGCGATTTTGTCGTCGACCAGAACGCGCACACCATCACCGTGAAGGGCCAGCCCATCCACCTCACTCCCAAGGAATTCGATCTGCTGCTGCACCTGGCCCGACACGCCGGCAAGGTCATTACCCATCGCGCCCTGCTGACTGCGGTTTGGGGCGCGCAGTCGGCGCACCAGCCCGAGTATCTGCGCGTCTTTGTGGGGCAA
Source organism: Acidobacteriaceae bacterium (assembly GCA_030040655.1). Taxonomy (GTDB): domain Bacteria; phylum Acidobacteriota; class Terriglobia; order Terriglobales; family Acidobacteriaceae; genus Telmatobacter. The sequence continues at coordinate 23,048 of JASHTH010000131.1, forward strand.
CTGCGCAAAAAGCTCGACGCCGAGACGGGCAAGCAGTACATCCAGACCGAACCCTGGGTCGGTTACCGCTTCGTGCCCGAAGGCTGGACCAGCGGGACGGAAGAGTGATCCCGAAACCGACAGGCGTCGCCCCAGACCGCCGGACGAGTTCGCTCAATCCGGCACGCCTCTGGAGCGCTCGCTTATCGTTCTGTCCTTAATGACCCTGAAGACATCGGAAATCGCCCTCAGGGACTAACAGCCCATGTTCGTTTTTTGCGTTTCCGGAACGGCTAAAGCCGTGCCCTTTTACGGGGCCACAACCTTGAGCCTCTCCCGCAAAATGGCAAGAGCGCTCCGCGAATACCTCGCCCTTACGCATTATTTAGAAACTTTTGCGGATACTGGAATACGGTTCAGGCGAGGATCGAAGCGGTTCCGTTATCCGCCTGCAATGACCGGCTCGGATCGAGGTCGAACCGGTCTTCTTGGGAGTTGCGGGGATTGCCATGCAAGACCTGGTCATGTTGTTTTTCACGGCGCTTTTCTTCGCTTTGGCGTTTCTCTACGTCAAAGCCTGCCAGAAGTTGAGGTGACGGGCGATGAATCTCGTTACAGCCATCGTGCTGTTGCTCT
>JASHTH010000132.1 GCA_030040655.1 Acidobacteriaceae bacterium
GTTTGTAGTAATAGGCCACGCCCCGCTCCATGGCCAGCTTCGCCTCCGCAGAGGCAATGTGCCGCATCGCTTTAGTCAGCGATTTCATCACGAAGCAGGTGTGGAAGTGGTCGACAAATCCGCGCCGACCATCCGCTGCATAGGGCCATGACCCATCTTTGTTCTGCACGCTGGCCACGAAACGGATGTTGCGTGCCGCCGCCAGGAGGTACTTCGGCTCCGACAGTTCGATACCCGCCCTGGCCAGAAGACAGGCGCGATAGGCGCTGGCGTTGACAACAAGGCATGTATCGTTGGGCGACGGCGTGTATCCCGTGCTTTCAGCGTCCGGACCCGTCGCAAGTTGCCTGTAATCGCTGTAGGCGTGGCGCGCGATCGATTCCATGATCTCCAGCCAGCGCGGATCGCGATCGAGTGCATATACCTGCGAAAGGGCTTCGTAGACGTAAGGCGTGGTGGTGATGAGCGCGGTCCCCGTCGTGAGCGTACCGTCGATCGTTACCCAGCTGAACGGATATCCCCACGCATATTCCTTCATGCCCGGACAGCGGGTATCGACAAGTACGGAAAGAAAGTGCCGCGCACGGTCCAGCCATTGTTCCTCTTGGAGACACTCGGCCAGAAATGCAAAGCCCATGGCATAGTGCGCGTCGGCAATTGGAAATCTCTGCGGTTTCCAGAACAGCCGGCGCGCACTGGGGACGACTGCCTCGCAAAATACCATCGGAGCCACCGCCAGCGTTCCCAGCTTCCGGTTGCGGTAGTAAAGAGTCTTCGCCGCACATCCTATGGCGCTTGCATAGACGGTCTGGAAATCGTAGGACGTCTCGCCATAACGGTCGAGCCAGGAGATGAAGCGACGCACGCTGGCGAGGATCTCACTCACCGGCCGAAGGCCGGTGTCGGCGACTGTATTGGCTTCGATTGCGGCTGGCGTGGCTGATATCATTTCAAAACTCAATGGCCTATCATGCGGGAAAAAGGGCGCAAAGTTTACTTTGCGGCAGGAATCCGAGCTGGATTCGTTTCGGCTGGAAGAAGCTCAAAATTGTTGACTCCTTTGAGCCTGCACAGAGATGAGATGATGGTTCGGAGCTTCAGCATTTGCTCGTGGCGATGAAAGCTCATAAGTTCGCGAGACACCGGGCGCTCGGCACGGCTCAGGAAGCCCATCGCGTAACCGCCGAACAAGGCGACGCCTCCTATTATGTAGGGCCGCTTGGTCATCCGATAGGCGCAACGGAATATTTGCCAAAGAGGGTGGCCGCCGAGAATGTAATCTTTCTTGCCGTAAGCATAGGCCGAAGCGATCATTCCGCGCTCGGCAGTTCCCAGCGGCCTTTTGTGCAAAAAGCACCTTTCCCGAAAAGAGCGAGTTCTCCAACCCATCATGCGGGCTGTTGTAACCGCCATCCAATCGATTCCGCCAGTCTTGCTGGGCACGTATCCGCCGATCTGCTCGAAGCACTGTCGCCGAAAGATCTGGCACTGGCCCGAGACATAAGTCTGACCTTCAAAACTGTCGGTTCCGGAATTATATCCATCCGGCTCTCGAAAGATCGTGCCGGCAACGCCGAGCCGATTGTCCTCGCGAAACTTGGAGAGCAAGAACTCAAAATGATCAGAGTCCAGCGTAACGTCGGTATCCAGGTTGCCGATAATCGCGTAATGGAGTTGCTTTATTCGCTCGAGGCCGGCGTTGAAGGCATCGACCTTGCCGGCAAAATGGCGTTCATTGCGGGACGGCCGATTGACCAATTCGATCCAGCTGTGCTGTTTCGCGTATTTCGCCACGATCTCCGGCGTCGCGTCGGTCGAGCCGTCGTTGACGACGACCCACTTCAGAGGGAGAACCGTTTGAGCCACGACTGACTTAAGTGTCTCTTCAATAAAGCGCGCTTCATTGCGGCTGGGAGAGATCAGCACGTACGGCAGGTTGTTCGTTCCGTTATCCATGAAATCACCAAGTCTCAACCTTCTTGATAGCTGCTCCGCCCGCGTTGCCGAGGTGTTGATCGGAATTCTTGCTCGCCTCCGCAGTTGTGAGATTGTCGTTGTCGGACGTACCCCGTTGTTTTATCAAACTGCTATACACGCGTTCTGTAATCTCTCCGACGGTCTGCCATGAATGACAACTGCCGGAATAGGCCTGAATGCGGCGCCGATGACTCTCCGCATTTCTGTACAACTCGCTTTTGAAAAACGCCTCTAAGGCGTCGGCCAGCGCAGTCGAACTTCCGGGCTCAAAAACGAAACCCGCCCCACTCCTTGTGAGCTCCTCCCTGAAAGACCCTACGTCAGAAGCGATCACCGGTAAACCAAATCGATAAGCCAGGTACAAGACCCCACTCTCGAAGATGTTCTTATATGGCAGAGCCAGGACATCCGCCGCTTTGAAATACAACTCCGTCTCATCGTCGGGGATAAACTCCAGCCGGGACAGAATGCGACTGGAACCCGAATTGACTGCTATTGCCCGCTGGATTCCTTCTATGTACTCCTCGGATCCCTTCATCGGCTCACCGACAATTATCAGTCGCGTGTTCGCGTCGCGCATCGCTAGATGATCAAATGCTCCAACCAAGCACTCCATACCCTTATATGGAACGATCCGTCCGTAGGCGAGAATTGTTCGCTCTTCCTCTTGAATCCCCAATCGGCTCTTCGCCTGCCGCGTGGTAAGGTTGGTGTCGGGAACCAAGATGTTCATGCCGAATGGGATTATATTAATCCGGTTGGGAGAAACCCTGAATTCGTCAACTAATTCACCTTTCATCTTCTCAGTGTGCACGAAGATCCGATCTGCCAGCCGGTACTGGATCCTCAGCGTCAGCCGATTCAAGATCGAATCGCATGAATCTCGTTTAGCCCTATTCACATTGTGCGCAGTCAGCGCAACCTCTTTCCCCAGAAGCTTAAAGTAGAACATCAAAAGCGTTCTGTCGAAGTATTCGGCCTTACTGTTCCACAAGATGTGAATGATGCTTGGCGAATGGAAGGTGACATACGCAAGTAGCCGCGAGTAATAGGCAGACAACTGGAGCAACTTTGACGCAGAACCGGCGTTTGGCTGCACGCCGCCGATATGAACGAAGGTGATTCGGTCTGATGTATGGAACTCGACGTGATCGACGCGGTCACCACCAACTACGTGAACGTTTATGCCAAGCGCGCTGAGCGTCGTGGCTAACCCATACACGTAAGAAATGTCATGTCCACCAGTCAAGAGCGCGACTTCAGAGACCACGCAATTTCCCTCGCTGTGCTCGGGCTCCAGAATTCTCGCGGTCTGGCTTTCAGCTATCGGCATTCTGGCCCTTCTTCTACGACCCTGCTATTCCTC
>JASHTH010000017.1 GCA_030040655.1 Acidobacteriaceae bacterium
CTGGCGACTTCGTCCTCGATGGATGACGCGAAGAAAAAGATTGAAGCCGATCTCGGCCTTCCATCGATTCTTGTCAATGTGGCGGGCGTCTTCGGTCCCATCGATCTGGTCAAGGACAGCGATCCGTCCGCGTGGATCGAGACCATCCGCATCAACCTGGTAGCGCCGTACCTGACCTGCCGCGCGTTCGTTGGCGGAATGATCGAACGCGGCTGGGGCCGCATCGTGAACGTGACTTCTGCCGCGGCGCTGCACCCGCCGGGGCCGGCCAACAGTGCTTACGCCACCAGCAAGGCCGCCCTCAACCAATTCACTCGGCATCTTGCGGTGGAACTGAAAGGTTCAGGCGTAACCGCCAACGTCATTCATCCCGGCGATGTGAAGACGGAGATGTGGGCGTATATCAGAGAGGCCGCGCAGAGGCTGGGCAGCGTGGGTCTGGCGTACACGCAGTGGGCGGAGTGGGTAAAAGAAACCGGCGGCGACGATCCCGAAAAGGCGGCCGATCTCGTTTCGGACCTGATGAGCGATGACGCCGCGCAAGTGAATGGACAATTCCTTTGGATTCGAGGCGGCTTGCAGGCTCCGCTTGCGAGCTGGGGCGAACCCCAAGAGTTACAACCGTGGCGAAGATAGACTCGAAGCCGAAACATCACACCCCGGTGTATCTCTCGTCACATACGGTCGGCCAGCTCCTCGGTGTCTACTCTTAAGCGATTCTACCTTCGCCTCCCGAAGAGCATCTCCCCCGGGATGCATCACCCCGAAGACAAGGCTTGCTGATAAGGGCGAATGCGGTGTGTTCGCATACACATTATGAAACAACCAAAGGAGGGTGAGCGTATGTCTGCCTGCGCAAAGGTCATTCTGTATTCAATGAGCATCGCTTTGCTCGCCGCCTCGCCGCTGAGGGCACAGTTTTCATCGCCTCCCAGTCCACAGGTGTCGAGCATCACGATCAATTATTCGGCCACCCCTAACACCATGACGATTTTGGGTTCCGATTTCCTCCAGAGCGGCAAGGCGCCCGTAGTGAACTGTGCCGGGTGGAATCTTTACGTTGTCTCTTACAGCCAGACGAAGATCGTCGCGCGGCTTCCGCGGGGACTGGCCGCCGGAACTTATACGATGATCATTACCAATGGCAAATCGCTGCAGACACCCTATCTCATGACCTATGGCGCGGTAGGACCGGAAGGTCCCCAGGGGCCCAAAGGACTTGCAGGGCCACAAGGGCCGAAAGGCCCGCAAGGCGCTCCGGGTCCACAGGGACCGCAGGGGCCGCAGGGACCGCAGGGGGCGCAAGGGCCTCAGGGCCCCGCGGGGAATACCGGTCCGCAGGGAGAGCAGGGCCCCGGCGGATTTAATGGAGGCAAGCTCTTCACCGCGAACGGAACCTTCCAGGTACCCAGCAATATCCAGACCGTAATGGTTGAGCTGATCGGCGGAGGAGGCAACGGCGGCGAGGGTCGCGCCCTCATTCTCGGCGCCTATATCGCTGGCGGCGGAGGTGGAGCAGGGGCGTATACGAAAGCAATCGTGAACGTCGATCCCGGAGCAACCTACGATGTTGTTGTCGGGGAGGGTGGAACAACTACCGGGCAAAACGGAGTCGGCACCGCAGGCGGCCAATCGGCCCTCCAGGATGAGTCGGACAACATCCTCGCATTCGCCAATGGCGGCTCTGGAGGAGGTGAGATTCTCGTCGGCGGAGCCGGCGGCAGCAACACGAGCAATCCCGCTATCTTTGCCTCAAATGGCAACAACGGCTTGGGCCAGGCCGCAGGCGTCGGATATGCGTTCGTCGCAGGAGGTACGCCATACGGAGCCGGAGGAGCCGGCGGCTCGACCGGCAACGGCTCTGCCGGCAGCAACGGCGCTGTTGTGATTTGGTGGTAATAGATCCGATCAAGAAGGAAGTTCGGGCGCCTCGCAATGGGGCGCCCGAAATGCAATGCTGCGAGGGCGGCGCTTCGCGCGTTCCGTGGGCGACACGGAATTCGATCGCTTCGCTCTCAGCGCTCCTTCGCGCTTTTCGGCTCGCGGCGCATCAGCTTGGCAAGTGCATCTTCGAATCCGGGTTCCACCTTCGCGCCGGATTCGATCAAGAATTCGATAATGGGCACATAGGGTTTCCGCGAAGTTGCGTTCGTTGCCGACCAGACGGCCTGGCCGAGTGCTGTGCCGCCGTAGTTATTCTTCACTTCGAGCGGAGCATGATGCCGAAGCAGGAGCGCCACGGTCTCCAATTGCGCGCCAATGACCGCGTGATGCAGGGCGGTCTGGCCGTCGCGGTCCTGTGCGCTGAGATCGAATCCGAGGGATAGCAGGTATTCGATCACTCGATTTCTTCCGAACTGGCAAGCCCAGAAAAAGCCTTGGATCAACTGTTCGCGCGGTTCGCTCGCCTTCAGGCTCCTGTCGTCGTTGAGAAAGCCGCGCACCGCATCGAGATTGCCCGTCCCGGCTGCTTCTTCGAGATCGAGACGAGAGACGTGATGCGAGAGAAACTCGGCTGCTTGGCCGCGGCCGTTGGCCAAGCAGGCTTTGATCAGCAATCTCTGGTCTCCGGCAGCGCCGGTGCGATCGATGCGCGCACCGCGATCGAGCAGCAGCTGCAGCAGCGGAATTTGCACGCCGGCGCGCTCGGGGTGAATGCTTGTCGCCACGAGGCCGAGCGTGGTTGCGCCGCCGCCGTAGAGATCGGCCGTGGCGTCGACTTCGGCGCCCGCATTGAGAAGAAGCTCCGCGATTTCGACGGCGTTCTTCGGCGTTTTCTGGCGGTAGCCTTCGACGCCGTTGGCTCCGACGTAGTGGAGCAACGTGGCGCGGTGCTCGCGCGTGGAGCGGGTACGGACGAGATACGGATCTTCGTGCAGGAGACGTCGCAGCGTTTCCAGGTCTCCTTCGACCAT
>JASHTH010000133.1 GCA_030040655.1 Acidobacteriaceae bacterium
GGATGCGCTCGCGATCGAGCCGATCCTCGTGGACGAAATCGAATGCGAAGCGGCCGCGGAGCAGCGCGTCGTAGATGCCTTGCGTCGTCTCGTGCATATAGGCGTGGGAGCGCGCCGTTGCCGGTCCAGGATAGAGAAGCTGCGTGCTCTGCCCAAAGACGACGCCGAGGTTAGCGATCGAGCGCCGATTCGCAAGATGCGCATCGTGCTTTGCCGTCCAGCGAAAATACTCTTTGCCAACGGCCTGCCACCGGCGGTCTTCGCCAAAGCCGTTTTCCGCGCCGACGAAGTGCAGGTACGGGACCATGCCGCTGGCCAGCGTCTCGTTCAGCCACATGCGCGTTTCTTCGGGAGTTTTTGAGGCGTTGCGCCAGCCGGGATTCCCGGTGGAGTAAGCGGCGGTGACATTGGCGGCGAATTTGCCGTCGAGCACCGCGTTGCAGACACGGCCTTGGAGTGAGCATCCCCACACGGCGGGCTCCTGGTAGGTGCGGCCCTGGTTATCGGCCTGAAACCATGCGGCGACCGTGCCCAGCCGGTCGAGATTGGGCCCTCCGCGTACATTGCCGCCGGAGTTGGCGAAGAAGAAGCTCACGGGCTTCTTCTCTTTGGCGATGGCATCGTACCTGGCCCAGAGGGCTAAGACTCGATCAGTGAAGACGCGCCAATAGGCGGGCGTGCCGCTCGGCGGCAGCTTGCTGCAAATGGCGCAGTGGCATTCGGGAAGGCTGCCCAGCGGCGGCCAGCCGTTGGTGTAGAAGCAATCCACGTCATAGAGCGAATTGATCTCGCGCAGGATCGCGGGGACATAGTCGTCCATGTAGGTAGAAAACATGCACGTCTTGAACAGGCGCGGCTCCTCGCCGCTGAGTTGCGGCGAGCCGTCCGCGTGGCGCATCGCCCATTCCGGATGGGCGGCGAGCGCGTCGCCCCAGTTCAGGTCCGGACTCAAGCGCGCCACGCAGCGCATGCCGCGCTTCTTCGCCGCGGCCACGCACTCGCCGAAAAAATCGCGGCCGTTGAGATATTTTCCGTGGCGATGAAACGGAACCTTCGAAGGATAGAAAGCAAGAATGCCGGTGACGCTGATGAAGACGATGTCGGCCTTGGCGGCGTGCCAGTAATCGGCCCATTCCTCGATATCCATCACCGCCGGGTCGTGCTCGGTCATGTTGGTCTGCCCCACGCGGCGAACTCGCTTCTGCCAGGGCTCGGCGCCGAGTTCAAGCGCGGGCAGGCGCGGCGGCAGCGAAACGAGATCCGGCCCGGGCACGACGCCTGAGACGGCGACGCGCTCTTCGGCTAAGGCCGAAGTTGGCCGGAGCGAATGAATCGCGGCAGAGGCCGGGATCGCCGCGCCGGTTTTGAGAGAGGCTTTGAGGAAGTTCCGGCGATTGAGCATGTTTGGTCCCTGGGGTTTTCGGTGCGAGATGAGTGTAACGGAAACCAGGCTGCCGAATCGCGGCGTCGATCCGCGGAAACAAATCCGTCGATAGCGCCTCAACAGCAAAAAGGGCCGCCCGCGGGCAGCCCTTCATGGAGTCGATTCCGTTCCGCGTTCTACCAGTTCCCCCAAGCGCGCGTGATGTAGTCGGCCAAGGTCATGCCGATGAGCACCAGGAAGGTGAAGATGCCGGAGGCGACGGTCAGCTTGGTCAGCTTGGTGCTGTATTTCACGTGCATGAAGAACAGAACCACCAGCGTAGCCTTGGTGACGCCAATGGCCAGCGCGACCACGGCATTGAAGATGCCGAGATCGACGTAGGACACGGCCGCCGTTGTTCCCGTGGCCGCCAGCAGAATGAGCACGATGGCCAGATAGACACGCCAGCTTACGATGTGATGCTCGTCTTCGCCGTGCGCGGCAGCGTTGTCATGGGCGTGCGGTTCACTCATGCGGTTTCTCCTTAGGTGTGCCGGCTGATGAGATAGAGCAGGGGATATAGAAAGATCCAGATAATGTCGACAAAGTGCCAGTAGAGGCCGAAATTCTCGACAAACGTGAAATGGCCGTTGGTATAGGCGCCGGCCCGGGCGAGAAAGATCATAACGGCGAGTATGCCTACGCCGATGACCATGTGCAGCGCGTGCATGCCGGTCATGGCGAAGTAGAGGAAGAAATAGACCTGCGTGTGCGCGGCCATGTCGGGCGGCAGCGGGTTGTCGTGGTACTCCTTATAAACTTCGGGATCCGAAGCCGGGTTGGTGAACGCCTGGATGCTGTAGTGGAAACCCGGAACGTGGTGCTTTTCGACCTTTTCGGTCCACTCGATGGACTTGATGCCCAGAAATCCGAGGCCGAGCAGGAAGGTAAGGATCAGCGACCAGACCAGTCCGTTCTTGAGCTTTTTCTCGGCGCACCATACGCCCATGGCCATAGTAAAGCTGGAGACGATGAGCACCGTGGTGTTCATTGTGCCCCAGAACATGCTTAACTGGTGCGAGCCCTCGACGAACGCCGGGTAGTACCAGTTGCGGAAGATCAGGTAGGCCATAAACAGCCCGCCGAAGAACATGATCTCCGTCAGCAGGAAGATCCACATGGCGAAGTTGGTGGCGTCGAACTGCTGCGCCGTCGTTTCAAAATGGTGCCGCTGGTAAGACGGGTGCTCGTGATGCCCCGCCTTTTCCGCGCCGTGAACGATCACCTGGCTATCCGACACTCGGCACCTCTTTTTCTCTCTGCCGCTCGAGCCACTCGTAGTCGTAGGCTTCGTGATCCATGATGGGAATCTCGGGGAAGTTCTCGGTCAGCGGCGGCGACTGGGTTTGCCACTCCAAGCCGGTCGCCTGCCAGGGGTTGCCGCCGGCAATCTCGCCATACTTCAGCGACCAGGTCAGGTAGAGGATGGGCAGCAGATAGCCGACTCCCAGAACCGTCGCTCCGGCGGTGGAAAAGACGTTCAGCGTCTGGAACTCCGGCGGATAGGCTGCGTAACGCCGCGGCATTCCCATCATGCCCAGGATGAACTGCGGGAAAAAGGTCAAGTTGAAGCCGAGGAAGGTGATCAGCGCGGCGAGCTGCGAGATTTTCTCCGGATACATGCGACCCGTCATCTTCGGCCACCAGAAGTGAATGCCCGAGAGGAACGCCATGAGCATGCCGCCCACCATGACGAAGTGGAAGTGGGCCACGATGAAGTAGGTCTCGGTGAGGTGGATGTCGGCGCCGGTGGTGCCCAGAAAGACGCCGGTCAAGCCGCCGATGGTGAACAACCCCATGAAGCCGAAGGCGTACAGCATCGGCGTTTCAAAGGTGATGGAGCCCTGGTAGAGCGTGAAGGTCCAATTGAAGATTTTGATAGCCGAGGGCACGGCCACCAGCATGGTCAGCAGCGAAAAGACCAGCGTGGAATAGTTGGAGACGCCCATGATGAACATGTGGTGCTCCCAGACAAAGAAGGCGAATACGGCGATGGCGACCGACGAAAAGGCGACGGCGGTGTAGCCGAAAACGCGCTTTCGCGCGAAGGTCGACACCACCTCGGAGATCACACCCATGCCGGGCAAGATCATGATGTAGACCGCCGGGTGCGAGTAGAACCAGAACAGATGCTGGAAGAGCAGCGGGTCACCGCCCTTGGCGGGATCGAAGACGCCGATGCCGGCCACGCGCTCCAGCATGATGAGCACCAGCGAAATGGCCAGAACCGGCGTGCCCAGGATCATGAGAATGCTGGCCGCGTAGTGCGACCATACGAACAGGGGCAGACGGAACCAGGTCATGCCCGGAGCGCGCATCTTGTGCGTGGTCACGATGAAATTCAAGCCGGTAAAAATGGAGCTGAAGCCGGCGATAAAAGCCGCCATGCCGGCGGAGATCACATGCGAATTGAGGTAGTGCGTGGAGAGCGGTGTAGTGAACGTCCAGCCGGTGTCGACGCCACCCGCGATCATGGTGTAGAGCATCAAGACTCCGGCGGCGACGTAAAGATACCAACTCAACAGGTTGATCTTGGGCAGCGCCAGGTCCTTGGCGCCGACCATCATCGGGAGGCAGAAGTTACCGATGGTTGCCGGCACCGACGGCACCAGAAAAAGGAAGACCATGATGATCCCGTGCATAGAGAACACCTTGTTGTAGGTGTCTGCGGCCATCAGGTCCGGCTGCGGCGTGAGCAGTTCCAGGCGGATGAGTCCGGCGAGCGCTCCGCCGATGAAGAAGAAAAACGTGATCGAGATGAGATAGAGAATGGCGATCCGCTTGTGGTCGCCGGTCAGCAGCCAGCTAAGAAGCCCTTTTTCCTTGGAGAGATAGTTCATCTTGGGGATTCGAGCTGTCGCTTGGTCGGGAAGACTGACAATTGTAGTGCTCACTGTTTGACCGCCCCTTTCTCCGCCGTCGCGGGCGCCGCTTTCCCTTCGCTCTCCGGCAGCAGATCGGTTGTTGTCAGCGTCTGTTCGACGCGATAGTTGGAGTTGAGGCTCTTAATGTACTCGATCAGCGCGAAAACCCCATCCTCGCTGATCTGCCCCTGATAGGTAGGCATAATGGGCACATAGCCCTGGGTGACGTGCTCGGAAGGACTGAGAATCGCCTGGCGCAGATAGGCTTCGTCGACGTTGACCTTCTCGCCGGTGGTGAGCGTCAGGGTGGAGCCAAAGACGTTGGCCAGGCTGGGGCCGCGCGCATCTGCCCGGCCGCTGTGGCAGGCGTTGCAGCTCAGGCTGGCGAAGAGCCTCTCTCCGTTCTGCGCCAGCGAGTTGCCGCTATTGGATTCGTCCAGCCACTTTTTGTAGTCGTCCGGCGTCATGGCCACAATCTGGCCGATCATCGCCGAGTGATTGGTGCCGCAATATTGCGTGCAGAAGAGGTGATAGGTGCCCGGCTTGGTGGCCTGGAACCAGACCGATGTGTACCTGCCGGGAATGGCTTCGCGTTTCACGCGAAAAGCGGGAATGGAAAAGCTGTGGAAGACATCCTGCGAGATCAGCGTCAACTGGATGGGACGGCCTACGGGTATGTGCAGGGCGTTGATCTCGTGCTGGCCGCCGGGATGTTCGGCCTTCCACATCCATTGCTTGCCCACCACGTAGATGTTCATGGCGTTGGCCGGCGGCGTATAGACGCGGAAGTAGATCAGCGAGCCCCACACGAACATGACCAGGAAGAGGCCGAGCGGAATAATGGTCCACGTGGCTTCGAGCAGCGTGGAGCCTTCGATTTGCACGGCGACCGGATGGCGCTGTTTGCGGTAAAGTACCGAGAAACCGACGATAAAAAGAATCACAATGGTCAGCCCGATCAGACTGACCAGGATCATGAAAAAAATCAGCGCGTCCATCTGCGGCGCGATGGTCGAGGCCTCCGGCGGCCACAGCGGGAAGTTCGACAGCCAATGTTGTAAAAACTGCCACAGTACTGGGCTGATGTGACTCATTCCGTTATCCGTTCACCTTTTTCCCGGGTCCTGCCCGTGCCCCTGCTTGTAGTC
>JASHTH010000134.1 GCA_030040655.1 Acidobacteriaceae bacterium
GGCGTTGACGACGGTGCCGTTCTGGATGAGGGTGGTGGACATGGGGGGATTGTAGTTGATCGATTGATCGATTCACGCATCTCTGCCCATCGCAGGTCCGAAAACACGGACCTCCACCCCAGCGAGCAAAAATCGCTCGCCGGGACCGCGGACCTGGGGCACCCACCGGCGAGTTGCGCGAAGAAAGTGCGATTCCAATCGACGTCACGACCGAAGGCGCTTGAGCAAATGCAGTTGAAGGTGGTCGTCGAGGATCACCTGCTCGCCTTCGCGCAGATAGCGGTCTTTGTAAGTGATTCCGTGGCCGTCCGGAATATACCCTCGTTTCCCGTAGAGCTTTTGTGCGGCGTTGTAGCCGGGATGCAGGCCGACGCCGATTCCGGCGACATCGGAGACGAGGGCGATCTGGGCTTCGGCGCAATCGAGCAGTGCCGAACCGACTCCTCGTTTGCGGAACGACAGAAGAACGTTCAGGTCCTGAATCTCAGGAATTCCTTTTTCCGCAAAGAGCGGGTAGGCAGGTTTCCAATTCACCGTTACGTATCCCGCAAAAGCGATCTCCAGATTCGCAATCCAACAGGATCGAGTGCCTGATGCCTGCTCTTCGAAATAGCGACGAAACAACGCTGCGGGCTTATTCCAGCCGATGCTTCGGAATGCCTCGGCGATGATTTCGGGGTCGGCGTCGTTGAGAGAGCGAATGTGAAGTTCATCCGTCATGGTGAAGCGCGGAGCGGGCGTGATTCAATCCCAGGTCCCAACACAGGGACCTGGGGCACCCAAGATTGTTTTACCCCAGGAGAGTTGGGAAACGCAGATCCTTCGACTCCCCGCAGTCCGCTGCGCGGACTGCGGTCGCTCAGGATGACAAACGGCTCTTAAAGCGCTGGACTTTTAGGAGACGTTAGGGTTCTGCACGCAGACTGCGCCGCTGGTGCGCTCGTCCCACGACTCGGGCGGCAGGCCGTTGTCGACGCGCTGCATGGTGATGCACTCGTCGACCGGGCAGACCAGCGCGCAGAGATTGCAACCCACGCACTCGGTCTCGTCCACGCGGGGAATCTTGGCCAGCGGCGTGGGATACGGACCGTGGACGGCCGGATCGACGGCGCGCTCCTGGCGGGTGACCGGGGTGGTAACGATGGCAGCGCGGCTGCGCCACTCCACCGTCGGTGGAGAGTCGTGCAGTTCGACTGGGCCGTTCGCCGGGCCGGAGACGCGGTCCATGTGGATGCACTGGTGCGCGCCGTCCCAGCATGCGATGTAGCAGAGGTCGCAGCCAATGCACTTCTGCTCGTCGATATGCGCGACGATCTTATAGTTCAGGTTGAGGTTTTTCCAATCCGTGACTTTGGGCAGCGAAAGTCCGCGGAAGTCGGCCAGCGAATTGAAGCCCTTGGAGCGCATCCAGTTCTCGAGGCCCTCGGCCATGTACTCGACCACGCGATAGCCGTAATGCATCACCGCGGTGCACACCTGCACGGTGCCGCAGCCGAGCAGGATGAATTCGGCCGCATCTTTCCAGTTGGAAATACCGCCGATGCCGGAGAGCGGCAGCGCCGCTTCGGGATCCGAGATGATCTGCTGCACCATGTTCAGCGCAATGGGCTTGACGGCTGGGCCGCAGTAGCCGCCGTGTGAGCTTTTGCCGTCGACGGTGGGATTGGGCACGAGTGTGTCGAGATCGATTCCAGTGATGGAGTTGATCGTGTTGATCGCCGACAATCCGTCGGCGCCACCGCGCTTGGCCGCGCGGGCAATGGCGCGAATGTCGGTGATGTTGGGCGTGAGCTTGACGAGCACCGGAGTGCGCGCCTTCTCTTTCACCCACGAAGTGATCATCTCGGTGTATTCAGGCACCTGGCCCACGGCCGAGCCCATGCCGCGCTCACTCATGCCGTGCGGGCAGCCGAAGTTCAGCTCCAGGCCGTCGGCGCCGGCGTCTTCGGCACGCTCCACAATCTCATGCCAGGCCTCGCGCGTGGACGCGACCATGAGCGACGCGATGACGGCATGGCGCGGATAATACTTCTTCACTTCGGCCAGTTCGCGCAGGTTCTCTTCCACGCTGCGGTCGCTAATGAGCTCGATGTTGTTCAAGCCCATCATGCGCTGGCCCTGCCAGTCGATCGACGAGTAGCGCGAGCAGACGTTGGTGACCGGCTCGCCGATAGTCTTCCACACCGCGCCGCCCCAGCCTGCGTCGAAGGCGCGCATGATCTGCTCGCCGCAGTTGGTGGGCGGGGCTGAAGCCAACCAGAATGGATTGGGCGAATCGATGCCGCCGGCAAAGCCGTGCACGTGAAGGTCAGGCATAGATGGCCTCCGCCGCCTTGATCATAGCCAAGGCCGAGCGCTTGCCGTCGGCCACGGCGTCGACCACCTCGCGACCGCCATTGACGCAGTCGCCGCCGGCAAAGTAGCGCGGGTTGCCGGTCTGGCCGGTGATGGGATCGGCAGCGATCAGGCCGTCTTTCACCACAATGCGGCGCTTTTCCTGAATGAGCTGGGTAAAGGGCGACTGACCGATGGCTGGAACCACCGTATCGCAGACAATGGTGTGTTGCGTGTCGGCCATCGGCACCAGGCTGCCATCTTGCTGCTGTTGCACTTGCACCGTATCGAGGAGCAGCCGGCCATGCTGCTCGGGGCGGATGGCGACCGGCTGGCGGCGCCAAAGGAACTGCACGCCCTCTTGCTTGCAATGCTCGTACTCGAAATCGAAAGCAGGCAGGTCGCGCTCCTCTCGGCGATAGATCAGGTAGACCGTCTCGGCGCCCAGTCGGCGCGCAGCATTAGCCGCATCGATCGCCGTGTTCCCTGCCCCGAGGACGACCACGGTTCCGCTCATCTGATGGATCTGACCCGTCTTGTAGGCGGCGATCAGTTCGAGCGCATTGATGACGCCCTCGGAGTCTTCGCCGGGAATGTTGAGCCGTTGCATGGCGCCCAGGCCCACGCCGAGGAAGATGTAGTCGAACTCCTCTTCCAGCTTGACCAGTTCGGCAGACGATTCAATGGAGACGCCAAAGCGGAATTCGACGCCCATGCGGCGAATCATCTCGATTTCGCGCAGACTTTCGGCGGCGCGCAGCTTGTATTCGGCCACGCCGTAGGTATTCAGGCCGCCGGGCATCTCCCGGCGCTCGACCACGGTGGCGCGGCCGCCGCGGCGCTTGAGCTCGGCTGCGCAGGCCAGCGAGGCTGGGCCCGCGCCGATGCAGACCACATTCAGGTCGAGGGTGTTGGGCGGCGCGGTGGGCACGTCGTAGCCGGCCGCGTGGAAGTTATCCATGGCATGGCGTTGCAGCAGCGCGATCTGAATGGGCTGGCGGTTGTAGCGGTGCATCACGCACGCGCCTTCGCAGAGCACCTCGACCGGGCAGGCGCGCGCACAGCTGCCGCCGAGGATGTTGGCGTCGAGGATGCGATTGGCCGAGCCGCGGAGATTACCCGCGGCAATGCGCTTGATGAAGCCGGGCACGTCGATGTGCGTGGGACAAGCGAGGGTACAGGGTGCGTCGAAGCAGTTCAGGCAGCGGTTGGCCTCGATCACGGCGGCCTGTGGCGTGAGAGGCGGCTTGAGCTCGCTGAAGCGCTCGAGCAGCTCGGAGTCCTGGGGTAGCGTGGCAGTGCTCATACAGCCTCGGGGAATCTCATTGAATTCTCAATTCCAGTGTATGCCTTTGCGCCAGCCGCGGCGAGGGAATCGATTTCGCGCGAGGCTCATGAGGCAACCAGTTGCCCGTACTGGTCGGGGCGCCGATCGCGGAAGAACTGCCAGGTGCGGCGCACTTCAGCGATCTCGTCGAGGTTCAAGTCGGCGGTGAGCACTTCGTCTTTGTCGCGCGAGGCCTGGGCAACGATCTGGCCGCGGGGATTGGCGAAATAGCTGGAGCCGTAGAACTCACCGATATTCCACGGCGCCTCAACCCCTACGCGGTTGATGGCGGCGATAAAGTAGCCGTTGGCTGCCGCGTGGGCCGGTTGCTCCAGCTTCCAGAGGTACTCGCTCAGCCCGGCGACGGTGGCCGAGGGGTTGAAGACGATCTCGGCTCCGTTCAACCCCAGGCAGCGCGCCCCCTCGGGAAAGTGACGGTCGTAACAGATGTAGACGCCGATTTTGGCGAATCCGAGATCGAAGACCGGATAGCCCAGGTTGCCGGGGCGGAAGTAGAACTTTTCCCAAAAGCCCGGCGCCAAGTGGGGAATGTGCGTCTTGCGATACTTGCCCAGGTACTCGCCGTTCCGGTCGAGCACCGCGGCCGTGTTGTAGAAGACTCCCTCCTGCTCGACTTCGTAGACCGGCACGATCATGGCGATGCCGAGCTCTTTGGCCAGCGAGCGCATCCGGCTGACAGTCGGTCCTGAAGGGACTGACTCGGTGGTCTCATACCATCTGACAGATTGTTCGGCGCAAAAGTAAGGGCCGTTGAAGATCTCCTGCAGGCAGACGATCTGCGCGCCGGCGGCTGCGGCCTGCCGGATGAGGGCGAGGTGCTTGTCGACCATGGCCTGCTTCTGCACCGTGAGCGGCTCGGTGGCGGGCACGGCATTGGAAGCCTGGATGATGGAACAGCGGACGATGCGGGGCATGGGAGGCAGGCTCCATGGCGAAGGTTAAGTGAGACTTTAATCTGACGGGAGCGATTTCGCAACGTCGGTCCGACACGCGGAGAGTTCAGTACTCCACCTTGTTCGGCGAGGCGATCCATGCAGCGAAGCTGGCCCAGGCTTCGTCACTAAGGAGCTGCGTGGCGGGAAGCCTGCGCTCGGAGGGATCCTTGCGGAACTCTTCGTAGAGGAAAGCGTCGTCAAAGCCGGCGCGGGCTGCGTCGGCGGCGCAGCAGCCGTAGAA
>JASHTH010000135.1 GCA_030040655.1 Acidobacteriaceae bacterium
GCATGCGTCGAAGAAAGTTCCCCCAAGCGTGCGCCTGATAAGAGCAGATTGCCGTGATACCCGGCTCCATTCAGGGTCTTGCGATTGGATTCTGGCGTCCCTTCTTCTCTCCTATCTTGACGGCGTGACGGCATTCGCCGACGAAGCGGCCAGAATCTGCAGGCAAAATGCCTTCGTTTTGATCGCCGACGTCCATCCAGCTACGAAAAGTTATGGCTGGAAGAGGACCTTTCGCTCGTGGCAAAACGTCGTCGAGATCGAGACTCACTCTTACCAAATATCGGACTTGCATCGCGCCATGCAGGGGGCCGGGTTCGATTTGGTCTACCTCAAGGAAGCCGGATTTGGACCGGAGGAGCTGACGATCTTCGCGCAGGCCGGCCGTCCGGAGCTCTACTGGGCTGTCGAAGGTCTCCCGGTGCTCTATGCTGCCGGCTATCAAATGGAGTGCGCATGAACACGGCGCGCGCGACTCCGCTCCCTTCAAATACACCGCGCGCGCTGGTCCTTTCCGGAGCCAGGGTGGCAATCGATCCAGGCCACGCGCTGCGAGCCGTGCTGCTGCTTCGAAACGGGAAAATCGAAGCCATCCTGCCGGGAGACGAGCCGCCTGCAGGCCTGCTCGATTTCGGCGATCGAATCGACCTGAAGGATCACCTGATTCTTCCCGGCCTGATCAACGTTCACGACCATTTGCACTTCGGTTTGTTTCCCAAGCTCGGGCGCGGGCCTTATCCGAGCTGGCGCGAGTGGGGTAACGACATCTACCGGCCACAGGAGCCTCCATTGCGCGCCCTATTGGAGATCCCCAAAGAGACGCGACTGTGGTGGGGCATCCTTCGCAACCTGCTTTCAGGCTCCACAACCGTTTGCCATCACGACAGGACCCATCCGCTCCTGTCCGACCCGGCGATTCCTCTCACCGTGCACTCCGCCTTTGGATGGGCGCATTCGCTTGACGATCTGGATTGGAAGGAGCGTTATGCCCGCACTCCGGATGCCTGGCCGTTCATCGTGCATTGCGCCGAAGGCCTGGATGGGAGGTCGCGGCGCGAAGCGGCCAAGTTTAAGCGCGGCGCGCGGCTCGACGATCGCGCTGTCTTTGTCCACGCCGTCGGAATCCCGCGGCGCGATTGGCTCGTGCTACGCGCCGCCGGAGTCTGGATTGTCTGGTGCCCGACCTCGAACCTGCACATCCTCGGCCGCACACTCCGGCGCGATCTGCTTCTGACCTATCCTTCCATTGCGCTGGGAAGCGATTCCCCGATTTCTGCGGCCGGAGACTTGCTCGACGAACTGCAAGCCGCGCGCGCCATGTACGACCTGCCTCCGGAGCTGCTTTACCGCATGGTGACCACCCGCGCGGCGCGGCTTCTGCGCTTGCCTCCGCAATATGGATCCATCGCCTCTGGAGGCCCCGCCGACCTCCTCGTCGTCCGCGATAGCGGGTTAACTCCCAGCGACTGCCTTGCAACCTTGTCTCGCGCCGACATTGCGGCCGTGCTGCACCAGGGCAGTGTAAGCGTGGCGTCCTCGGAGTTTCGTCGTCAACAGGATGGCTTATTACAGGTTCTTAACGGATCCGTGGCCCGCCATGGTTGCCGCTGGCATGTTGCCGTGCCACCCGACGTGCTTGCCATCCAAACGCCGATTGGTTGCGAGGCCAAGACCGCCGAATTTACAGAAGTTACAAACCAATGACAACATTCAGACACCGCTATTACAGATGCCGATTCATCTCTCCTTATACTCGCGAATAGATGGCGCGGCGATAGCCTGCTGGCCGGACCACACGCGAGCGACCAACGCAATCTCGCCAGTTCCGTCCACCCCGGTAATTGCCACGTTGCGAGCCGCGCCGACCAGGAGCAGTGGTGACACGATACTCGCAAAGTATTGCTAAGAACATTGAGAGCGCCTGGTTCGCGATCGGCGCACTCCCCCGTCCCGTCTTTGCATGTCTCGTCGCTGTTTTGTGGAGCCTTCTACCCTTCGCGGCCTGCGCGCAGTCTGATCAGAATGTTCCGGAGCATTCCTCTGCCGGATACACTCCTGTCCTCTCTGGCGCATTCGCCTACATTCAAAACACGAACGGCGGTGTGCAAAGCCTCGTCCCTCAAATCAACCCTCTTCTGCTCGTCCCCATGGGTCATTCGGTGCTGCTCGAATCCCGCGTCGAGTTCACTGGGTTCTTTCAACGCGAGGACCAGACCGGACCCTATGCCGGCAAGGTTTTGAAGACCGTCGACTATGCGCAATTGGACTGGTTGGCAGACTCCCATGTTATGGCTGCGGCCGGTTACTACATCATCCCCTTTGGCCTGTTCAGCGAGCGCGAATCGCCGGTCTGGATCCGTAACCTGCAGAATGACCCGATTACTTACGCCATCGCCACTCATCCCGATGGCGCGGCAGACGGGTTCCAGTTGCGCGGGGCCGCGGCCACCTTGCCCTTCGCCAGCATTCAATACACCGCATATGTCTCCGCACATAGCAACGTCAATGAGCTTCAGTCTGCTCGGTCGTCCGGCGGCGACGTCAGCATATACTTCCCGTCTCCGCGCTTCGAAACAGGATTCTCCTACCGCCGCACTCTGGAGGGCAACCAGATTAACAATGAAGCCGCATACCTGAGCTGGCAGCCTAACTCTGTGTCGCTCGACTTGAAGGCGGAATACGATAACAATCACTACGGCCAAGGCTATTGGATCGAGGCCGCTCACGTGCCGCAGCATTTCTTTATCGCTCCGGATTTCTTCCATCACTTTCAGGGAGTTGCGCGCATGGAGCAGCTCGTGGTCCGCAATGGCGGTGGGAATGGGCTCGCGACAGTAAACGAGGAACGCCCGGTATTTGGATTGAACTATCTGATCCGGGACGACTGGCGGTTCGTTGCGAATTACGGCAGGTTGCTCACCAAGAACGGGAACAGCAACCAATGGAACTTTGGATTCACTTACCGCTTTATTTGGCCTTTATGGCCGGGAAAAAAGTCATGAGAAGGATGTTCATTGGGCAGTTAGCGGGAATGCTCTTGGCCTGCGGGATTTGCGCCGTCGCAATTTTCCCAGCCACGCCCCCAGCGGCCGCTTCCGCCAGCGGAGCCCCGCCTGCGAAAGCCGCGCCCGCCCTGGATCCGGGAGAGAAGATCTTCGAACAGAACTGCGCTCGCTGCCACGTGCCGCCCATGTCGTTCAGCCCACGCGTGACTGGAACCATCATCGCGCATATGCGCATGCGCGCACGGCTCACAAGAAAAGAGGAGCTTCAGTTGCTCAAGTATCTCGCTCCATGAACCTGGCGCGCGTCCGCGTGATCGTCTTTCGCGCCGCGAGCCCCGACCGAAGCATCCGGGAGAAAGACCCCATTCGAGGTCACGTTGATCCATGAAAGGAAATCTCTTGAGAACTCTGTCTCATGTTTCGTTTGCGGCAGTCTTTATCGCCTTATCTCTCTCGACGCGGATTGCCGCGGCCCAGGAGCGCACGATCGAGATCCACGCACGGCGTTTCGAGTTTGTGCCGGCTGAGATAACACTGAAGAAAGGCGAAACCGTCACCTTGTCTCTCATTTCCGAAGACGTAAACCACAGCCTGTTCGTTGAGGGCCTCGGCATCAATGTAAAAGCGGTGAAAGGCCATGTCACCCAGGCGCAGGTCACGCCGCAGCAAGCAGGCGACTTTAGTGGACGCTGCGGAACCTTTTGCGGCAATGGGCATGGCAAGATGACCTTTGTCGTTCATGTCACGGAGTAGGCGGAATGCAAGCTCGCTTCTCATTCGCCGGCCTTGCATTAGCGGCACTCCCTTCTCTTCTTTTCGCGGTGGGTTGCAAGGCGGGTCATCCGGGAAAAGTCTCTACGACTTCGATTACTTGGATCAAACACCATGTCACGGTCGGAGGAAAGCGTGACCGCAACCCGCTGCCGTCGACGCCGGCGACGATCGAATGCGGGAAAGAGGCCTTCGGGAGTTACTGCGCCGCCTGCCACGGACGCGACGGCCAAAACACCGGAGTTCCCTTTGCAGCTTCCATCGATCCGCCGGTTCCGCTGCTATCTTCGCGCTCCGTTCAAGACTATACCGACGGGCAACTTAAGCGAGTCATCGAGTCGGGCATCGCGCCCTCGGGGATGCCGGCTTCGAAAGGAATCCTGAGCGAGGAGGAAATATGGGAGATCGTTATCTACATCCGGCATCTGCCGCCGGCCGGCAGTCTGGGCGAGCCCAAGGCATATAGCGGAGACGAATACGGCGACACTTCCACAAGCCCATCGAGACCGTAACAGGGTCGTGCAACTCCATGAAACGCGGAAGCTCACTGAACCGGATCCTTGATTATTATCTCGGGATACCCGTGCTCAGCCTCCTCGCCGCATTCCGCAGGCGAGGCGTATATCGCGAGCGGCCTGACCGAGTTGGCTTTCTCTTCAATCCCGCATTGGGCGATACTCTGCTCGCCTCGGCTACCGTACAGGAAGTTCGCAATCTCTATCCCGATGCAAAACTCATTGCCTTTGTCACGACGGACAATGCCGTAGCCGCGAGCCTCGTTCCTTGCCTCGATGCCATCGAGATTCTCCCGATCACGCGGCCGCTTCGCTCGATTCGCCTGATCCGCAATTGCCGGTTGGATCTGATGCTGGATCTGACGGCATGGCAGAGGATTACCGCGATCTACACTCTCCTCTCCGGTGCGGCCTTTCGCATTGGATTCGAAAGAACACATCAACATCGCCATCGAGGGTACGACCGCGCGGTCCCACATCGCGGCGATTGCCATGAGATCGAAAACCTGCGCCGTATTACGCGAAGCTTGGGCTCGCGGTCCACGCCGGCGCCGCGACTGTCGATCCCGCCCGGCCCGCCGATTCGCATCCTTGCCCGCTGCGAGCGCATCGTCGTGTTTCATGCCTGGGCCAGCGGAACCCGCGCGCCTTTGCGCGAATGGCCGGCTGCCGCGTGGGTCGAGTTAGCTCAGCGGCTGAAGACGCCCGATCGATTGTTTCTCCTTACCGCCTCTCCTGCCGATGAGCTACGCTGCCATTCGCTCTTTGAGATGTTTCTCGAGCAGGGCATTGCCGCGCGTATGCTCATCGGTTGGGACGGGATCACCGAGGTCGCCCGCGTTCTGGCTCGCGCCGAAATGCTGGTGAGCGTAAATACAGGCATCATGCACCTCGGGGCCATCCTTGGTGCACCAACCATTGCACTGAACGGCCCGACTGCGGCGCGTCGCTGGGGCGCATTCGGGCCAAGAGTAGTCAATTTATCGCCGGCAGACGGCAGCGGAGGATTTCTCGATCTGGGCTTTGAATTTCCGAGGCGCCCAGTCAACGTCATGGGCAAGATAACCCCTGCACAGGTCATCGAGGCGATCCATGAGCTGCTTTCTGAACCCCGCTCAGGCGGGTCCGCCTCGCTCCGCTCCCGGTCAGACGCCGACGATCTGCACGCTCCCCCCGAGCTCACGGCCGAGCCAGCTAACCCCGTGTCCCATCCCAGTAATCGCGCGACAGGAAAGCCATGGCCCGCGTAACTTTGATCGTCAAGCTTGGCGCCATTGGCGACGTGGCTGGCGTGCTGCCGGCGGCGCGGCATTTATATAACTCCGGCTCGCAGATTCATTGGCTCTGCGGCAAAGCCGCCGCATCCTTGCTGTCCTGTTACAGCTGGATAACTCCGATCGTTGTTGACGACGACCTCATCTTGAACAACCACAATGCGGCTGCGATCCGCGAGGTCATTGCCGCCTGGCTTTCGCTGACCAAAACTCGCTACGATCTCTGCGCAATTCTTCAATACGACCGCAGATATAGGCTTCTCACTCTTCCAATAAATGCTCGAAAGCTTATCGCCCTGGAGAGAGGTTCCCGTTTCCTTCAATTTGTTTCCGAGAGGCACCATTCGGCGGAGTATATGCGAATTCTTTGCGGAATGCCTGACGGGTTCCGCGACCAGAACGTCCCTCCGTCGCCTCCGGACCAATTGCCGCCTAACCCCATGCCGGCAAACGGCGCAATTCGCGTGGCGCTGGCTCCGGGCGGTGCGCGCAACCCCCTGCGCGACGACCCGCAACGACGATGGCCCCTCGAATCCTATGTTGCTTTGGCTCGTCTTCTGCTCGATGCCGGCTTTGAAGTCACACTCACCGGCGGGCCGGGCGACCTTTGGGTTGAGCCACATTTTTGCGGCCTGCCGGTTCAAAGCTGCGTGGCTAAGTGGGGATTGCCGGAGTTACTGGCGTTTTATCGCTCCTGCCATTGTGTCGTCACCCACGACACCGGGCCACTGCACCTCGCCGGCCTCGTTGGCTGCGGAATCGTCGGCCTCTTTGGCCCAACGGCCCCTTCCAAGGCCCTGCCGCGCCGTGCCGGCGTTTTTGCTCTTTGGGGAGGCGAGCGCCTGCCATGCCGGCCATGTTACGATGGGCAATCCTTTGCCGATTGCACCTGCAACCAGTGCATGATTTCAATCGCACCCGAGAAAGTCTTTGCGGCAGTAAATAGAGTCATCGAGCGGCCTGACGCAGAATGGCGGGTGGAAAGCCTATGAACCGCCCTGCGAATTTTCTCGTTGCCATTGCCGCGGCGATCTTCTTTACCAGTTCTTTCGATGTTTTTTTGAATATCGATGCCGGGCCCAATCTCCGCATTGCCCAACTATTGGGTTTGATTCTTATCGCAGCAGCCGCCCTGAAAAGCCGGCTCGGTCTCTCTCTGCAGATGCCTCTTGGCGGCCACTTCCTCGCGGCTTGGCTCGCGGTGCAACTGGCCTTCGTCCCGGTGGCGGCGTTTTGGGAGAAGAGCCTCGGATATTGCATCTGGCTCGCGCTGAATATCGCCTTGTCGTTTGCCTTCGTTCATCTTTTCTCAAACAATGCCGCCCAGATGGAAAAGCTTCTCCGGCTCTATCTTGTCTCCTTTGTCTTTATTGCCTGCTTCGGTATCCTTCAATTCGTACTGCCGTTGACCGGCGGTCCTGCGCTCTTGGTGGAGCAATGGTGGTTACCCGGAAGGGTTCCCCGCGTCAACGGCTTCAGTTTTGAACCATCCTACTATGCCACCTATCTCATCCTCGGCCTAACCTGCCTGGGATCGCTTCGCCGCTCCGGCGCCCGCGAATTCCGCGGCTGGAAATGGTCCCTGGCCTATCTTTTGATGATCGCAGCGATGGTTCTCTGCTCCAGCCGCATAGGAATCGCATTCCTCGTTCTAGAGCTCCTTATCGCCCCATTTAAGTGGACCTGGAGGATCATCCGATCGCCGCGTTCGGTACTTGCATTCCGCGTTTCCGCCTGGAGGATTATGGCGATTGCAGTTACGCTGGGGCTGACTTACTCCGCCTTCCTTCAGGCCACGCAGTGGTATGCCGGCAATCGCGATGCGGTTGCCATCATAGTGTCTGGGACGGGATTGCTGGGCACCGCGTCGCATTCAGTCGACGAGCGCGAGGACCATCTGGATGAGACCTTAAGAACCATCGCCGACCATCCTTGGATGGGACAAAGTTTGGGTGGAGTTACCGAATCGGTGGCCGGTTATATGGGAATGAAGCCCATGAATTTTGATGAGACCAAGCCTTACGAGGGCCAGAGTGTTTTCGCCGAGGCGGTGGCCGCGAGCGGCTTGCCGGGATCGATTCCCTTTTTTTGTTTCCTCGTTGTGTCTCTCGCAGCGCCCATTCGCCTGGCGAGCCGGACACCTTCGGCGCAGGCCGCATGGCTGCGCGCGCTAACTCAATCCCTGGTCTTCGCATGGGCAATCCTGCAATTTAACCAGAATATCCTGCGCGTCTATCTCTGGGTTCACGTTGCCGTGTTGGCTGCCGTCTATGCGGCCTGCAAGCATCAGTACGGCGATGTCGAAGAATCGTCCGCGGCCGCCGGCGGATAAGATTCGCCGTATTTGTTGGCGTGATGCGTGACCGGGCTTGGGGCGACAACCAGATCGATCGCACCTAGCGTCGCTCCCGCGTCCGAAACGATTATCTGTCTTTTGGCCGCGCTCAAGCTTTCCGCCGTGGCGCCCTCAGTCCATACATTGAGCGCATACCGTCCCGGCGGCACGTTCGGAATGGCTATATTGCCGTCGCGCGAAATGGCGTAATAGGGCGTCGAAAGCGCCAGAATGACCGCCCCCATCTCAGGATGAATGTTGCAGAAGATGTAGGACACGCCTTCGCGATCGAAGCGCACGCCGCGCGCGCTGCCCGTCTCATACAGGCCCAGGTCAAACCGCTTGCCATTGTACAGCGAGAATACGTTGTGAAAGAACGGGTCCTCGTTGGGAAACTCCACAAAGCTTCCCAGCGGCACGACCATCAAATGGGGAACGAACTGCTTGTTCTTTTGCACCATGCGATAGGTGCGTGGGGCGGACGTCGAGATTGCAGCGGGGTCGCCGGCTAAGGGAACCAGCCAGGCAACGCTGGGCGGCGGAATGTTGTGCGCGCGGCGCTTCGCCGAGCTGGTAACAACGTTTACCTGCAATGTAACGTCGTGCGCTTGCGAATAAGCCCCGGAAGAAGCCGTGCACAGAAAGACGGCAATGCACGCGCGAATCCATGTCTTCCAACGGGATCGCTCGTGTGCTCCGGAGTTAGCGTGCATTCTGGGCATTGTCAGAACTCGTAACCTGCCGAAAGGGTGTAGACGTTCGCCGTCTGCGCCTGCCCGTATATCGGCCAGCTTTCCAGGCGGCGAAATTCCGGAGAGAGAAGAAACGACGACCAGGGACGATAGACGAAATTGGCCATCAAAGTGCGGTTGCGAGCATAGTAATAAAGTTGGTTAGCGTCCGTTGGAACGCCGTAATGTAACTCGCCGGCATAACCGGTGTCCTGTCCCGCAACGGCATTCAGTTGCATGGTCTCCGTGAAGTCCCATTGCCATTGCGTCCAGCCGCCCACCGAATCCAGCCCTTCGTTATGCTCTGCGCCCGAAGGATAACTGGTGTAAGTGTACGTGTCGCGATACGCTCCTCCGCCGAGCGAGCCGATGCCGCGGCCGCGGTAGAATTCACCGGTCCAATTCCATCGCGATGCCAGCGGGATCTTCCAGTCTGCCGCGCCGGCCCAGGTGTCAACCGTTTGGCCGGCTCCATAGTTCTTCCGGTCATAGTAACCTGCTGCTCCAAGGGCAAGTTCTCTCGCGTCTTTGCCGGTACGATAGGAAATCCGCGATTCATAACCCGGCTGCCGGGCCGCTTCTCCCGGACTTACCGATCGGTAGGCCTCGTTGGAATAGTCCGCTGTGTAGGCGGCATCGTAGAGTCCGAACTCAAATCCTGCATGCCGGTCTGCGTTCAGCGGAAATAGATGTTCCCAGCGCAGCTGCGGAGCCCACGTCCACAGGTTCCCCGACCAGGCCAGGGCCGGCTGCGCGACCGTCGCAATCGACGTGGGCGAAAGCGGCGAGATCAGCGGCCCTTCGTAGCCGGCTCGCAACAGATCATTCGACCCTTGCCATGTGATTCCCCCGGTGCGCATGCGAACCACTCCGGCCGGCGCGCTCAACCCGCCAGCCGTCACTCCGCCAAAAAAGTCCAGCGAAACATCGGCGAGCAGCCGCCCATTCCAGAGAATGGGACCGGTTCCATCCAGGCCTATCAGGGTTTGCCGCATCCCCGCGCCTACGCTGCCGTGGCTCTGGCCGGGCGTTCGCGCCAGCGCTGCCGTAGGAAGATCCGGTTGATCCACCACGCCCTCATTCACAAACGCATTGAATAACACCAGCCCATGCAGACGCACCGACATTTTCGAAGCGCTCTCCACCTTGGTCTGCTCGTGCTGCTTCACCTCGGACGAGATCACATCCTGTTCTTCGCGAATCTGCTCGACGGCCTGCTGCAACTGCACGGCCGCGTTCCGAATTTCCGGCGTCGAACTCTTGACGCTCTGGCCAAAACTCTCGCGAAGATCGTCGATCTCCG
This sequence comes from Acidobacteriaceae bacterium, assembly GCA_030040655.1. Taxonomy (GTDB): domain Bacteria; phylum Acidobacteriota; class Terriglobia; order Terriglobales; family Acidobacteriaceae; genus Telmatobacter. The sequence goes on from JASHTH010000135.1 coordinate 9,932, forward strand.
CCTGCATCGACTGCATTTTCGCCCGATCCTGTTCCACTTGCGCCTGCGCGGCCGCCAGATTCTCCGCCAGCCGGTCAATGCGTTGTTCAAGCGCTTGGATCCGGTCACTGTTTGCTGAAGACGCAGCCTGCGTCGTGCCCGTTTGCGCGCCAAGCGCCCGGACCCCGAGCAGCCATGCGCAGGCCGCTCCCAGCGCGATTCTCCGCCCGAACCCTCTCATTTTTTCTCCGCAGGCCGGACCGCGGCCTCCTCCAGTATTCGCGCCTGGGGCAGACAGATGGTGAATGCCGTGTTGCCGTCCAGCGACTCGTCGAGAGAAATGCCGCCGCCATGCGCCTCGGCAATTCGCTTGGCCAGTGCCAGCCCCAGGCCTACGCCGCTCTGCTTTCCCTCGCTGACAAACGGATGAAAGAGCGTCTCGCGAATGGCGGACGGAACGCCAGGCCCGCTATCGCGAACGGTAATTCGCAGTCCGTCGTGAACCATTCCCGTCTCGAGAGAAACCTATGCCGGGCGCGCGCCCCTCCTCACCGCCTGGCATGCATTCAGCAGCAGGTTATAGACCGCGCGGCGTAACTCCTTGGGATCGACCTCAACCAGTAGCGGCAATACCGGCTGCACTCTCAAATCGACGCCGCGGGCCTCGGGGTGTGAGCGAATCGCCGCCACGGTTTGCTCCACCAGCACCGTCAAATACTCGGGGCGCAGTTGCAGCACCATCCCTGTGCGGCTGAAGACCAGCAGCGAGTCGAGCATATCCGTCATGCCCTGCACGCCGGCACGGACATCGGCCAGCAGGTCTTCGCGCTCGCCTGCGGGGATCTCCGGATTGGCGAGAAACTCCGCGTTGGCATAGATGGCCGACAGGTAATGGCGCAGATCGTGAGACACGGAACTGGCCATCTGGCCGATGGTCGCCATGCGCTCGGCGGCCAGCAGTTCCTGTTGCGTCTGCTGCATTCGCTCGCGCATGCGATCGAAGGCGCGGCTCAGCTCGCGCACCTCTTCGGCGCCTGCCTCGCTCACCTTGTGCGTGAAGTCTCCGCGGCTGAGCGCGCGCGTGCCCGCTAACAGCGACTGCAGAGGTTCCGTCACCGTGCGGGCAATAAACGCCGCCAGGCCCACCCCGAGCATGGCTGCCAGCGCGCCCAGCGCCGCCACCAGCCGATACAGGCTGGCCAGGATCTGCTCTTCTCCGGCAAAGGATTTGAATACGACGAGCTGGATGTCGGCGCCCGGGGCGGTCTCCGCCTCGAGTCGCACCGACGAAGCCAGATAGCGCTGGTGGCCCAGCCGCATCTCCCGGCTCTCCAGCGGTTGGCGCAGCAGCTCGCTCTGCGTCGAATCCAGCTCCTGTCGCAGCGGCGCGGGCAGCGTTCCGGCCACTACATTCCCGTCCACGGCGAAGACCACCTCCGCAGCCGCCGCATCGCTTACTTCGCGCGCGATCTTCTCTGTGAACTCATAGCCGGTGGTCACGTAGCCCAGGCCGGTCATTTGCTCGCCGGAGCCGAAGGTCAGCGGCTGCGACGAGATCTCGAAAAGCCTGCCGTCTGAGGCCAGCAGTTGCAGCGACCCCGGAGAATTGATCGCGGCGCGGAGCACGAGCTCCACGTTGTCCCGGGATAGCGGAGCGCCAGTGTTGTAAAAGGCGTCGAGATGGCCTTCGGGACTCGAGAGCGCAAAGAAATCCTCTCCACTCAGCTTCCAGAACTGCACGCCATTATCCTGGATGGTGCGTCGATCGGAGGTGGTCATCGTCGCCTTCAGGGTGGGCAGTTCGGAAAGCAAGCTCGACTCGCGCAGCAGCAGCCGCTGCCTTTGCGCCTGCAGATTGCGAAAGGTCTGCAACGAGTGCTGCATGTCGAGCGTGAGATCGGCGCGCGCCTGCCGCTCCACGGTGAATCGCGCCATGGCCAGAAAGATGGCCGTCATCGCCAATGCGAGCGCCACCAGCGAAACCAAAAGCATCGTTCGCATTCGCCAGGGGCGCATCGTCAAGGGCTCTCCATTTTCAAGTCGGTCTTCGCCGGGCTCTTTATTGTGACTCTCTTTCGCGCCGCATCCCCGGTGGAATGCCCATCCTTACGGCGCTTTTGCTTTTGCCCCGAGAGTGGGATGAACGCCTCACGCCTCGCGCACGAATTTATATCCCGCGCCGTGCACGGTGAGAAAGTGCCGCGGCTGCGCGGGATCGCGCTCCAGCTTCTGGCGCAGTTTCAACACCTGGTTATCGACCGTCCGCGTATTGGGATAGGAATCGTAACCCCAGACGTCGTTCAACAGCTCGCTCCGCGTCAGCACGCGCCCGGCATTCTCGACAAAATAGCGCAGCAGCTTGAACTCGTGCGCCGTCAGCGTCACCACCGCTCCGTCCCGGCGCACCTCCATCTTGGCGGCGTCGATCGAGATCTCGCCGAACTGCGTGACTTTCGCGCTTCCCGTCTTCGAGGTGCGGCGAATCGCCGCTTCCACTCGCGCCAGCAGTTCGCGCGGGCTGAACGGCTTGGTCACGTAGTCGTCGGCGCCCAGCTCCAGCAACAGCACCTTGTCGGCAACCTCGCTCACCGCGCTGAGAATGATCACCGGAACCTCGGGCTGCGACTCCTTCATCATCCGGCAAAGTTCACGGCCGTTGATGCCGGGCAGCATCAGGTCGAGTACCACCGCGGCCGGCTGCACCCTGCGGCTGGCTGCCAGCCCACCCTGGCCATCGCTTTCCACTTGCACTTGATATCCCTCGGAGCTGAACAGGCGCACCAGCGCCTTCTGGATGCGGGGATCGTCCTCAATCACAAGGATCGTTTTCATAGCGCCTGCACATCACTATACGAGGCGGCACGGACGATTGGCAGCAGACATTTGACGAACCGACGAAACTTCAAGAGCGGCATCGAATTCTGGCGAACCGCCTGCCGGTCCAGCCTATCGGCTGCCTCCGGAGGCGGATGCGCACGACCTGCTCTATCGCATCGAAGAGAAGTTCTTTCGTCCCCGGGGCAAGCCCCAATTGAAATAGCGGCCCAGGATTCCCTTGACGATCAGGTGGTCGGTTGAAGCCGTGGCGCCCCATCCCGCGCCAATGTTGATCTCCCACTTGGGAGAGACGAACAGATTGACGACAGGGAAGAACTGGTGCTGCTGGTTGTGCAGGTTTACGAAATGCCCAAACTCTCCCCAATAGCCGTAATACTCGACCCCAAGGTTCCAGAGCGGCGTGGGTTGATAGGTCAAAGTGGCTGCGGGACCGAAGGTGACGCCATGCGGAGAAACGTCGCGATAGTAATAACGGATCTCCGACGGCGTCGAACCGGGCGGCAGCGAAACGGGATGAATGCCCCAGTCCATGGTGGTATTCACGGCCCAGTACCATTTCCCCACGCTTTGGTCGACAATGGGCATGATCTGCCACAGCCACGTGGGATTGGCATAAGCCGCGCGGGCGTAGCCGATCTCGTTCGAAAGGCTCACGCCCACCGGCCAGCCCCACGATGGCGGAACGCGCACACGCGGGCGGATGTGGTCGCCCACCCACTGCACTCCCGTGCCATCATGCTCCTCGGTGAAGAGATAGAACCCCACTTCCGACCAATTGGTGAGTCCCTGCGTCAGCTCGATGGTCTCGTGCTCCTGGCCCTGGGTTGGCCGCATTCCATATTGCGTCGTCGTGCTGCCTTCGACCGTATAGTTGCTGTGCAGTTCGACCAGCAGCGTACCGGGCGACTGGGTTTCAGAGGGATACACCTGAATCTCGTAGTTGCTCTGCGCGTGCAATCGACCTGTGACAAGCAGCACGAACAGCAGCGGCGGAAATACGACAGAACGAATCGCTGAACGCAAACCAGCTATCTCCTCTGGGGTCCGATGTCAGGCATACTCGAAAAGCATCATGAAACCTGAGTCCATGTGGTCCTGCTGGTGACAGTGGAACAACGTCTTGCCAGCATTATCGGCGGTAAAGACCACCTCACTCCGGCTATGCGCAGGCAGAAGAACAACGTCCTTGAGAATTCCTGAGGTGCTCTTGCCGCCGAGATTCCTTAGCTCGAACGAGTGCCGATGCAGATGGACCGGATGCATGTCGTTGCTCTGGTTGTCGAACAGAAGACGATATCGCGCTCCCTGCCGGAGCCGAACCTGTGCCGACTTCGGCCACGACAGGCCATTGATCGTCCAATGATCGAAGTCGCCGTAGCCT
>JASHTH010000136.1 GCA_030040655.1 Acidobacteriaceae bacterium
CTCGATGGTGACGGCCTGCGAGATTGTCGCCGGCTCATAGGCCCCGGCTGTCGCGAGAATGATCGTTCCTCCCGGGGTGGTCACGGTGAGCGCATGGTCGATGGTGAGGCAGGGCAGCTTGGCCGTGCAGGGGTTGGTGTCGTTTCCGGTAGTGGAGATGTAGCTCACTCTGTTCAGGGCCCACGCGGCGGTTGTGAAAGCCAGCGCCATCGCGGCGCACAAAATCGGCTTGATAATCGAGCGATGCATTTGCATGGTTTTGAGTCCTCCTTGGGTTCCTTTGGAAATGGCAGCCATGGGCCGGGGCGATCTTCGCAAGGATAGCCGCGCCCCAGGATTGCGGAAGAGGGAGACGAATCGCCTCACTGCGGCTCAAAGACTCTGCGGGTTGAGGGGACGAGTCTCCGGCGGATTTGGGAGATACAGCAATTTACCGAGGGTCAACGCTACCATGCCGCAGGAAAGACCCGCAATAGCGTAAAGCCTCGGTGCAGGTTACCATGGACAACCCGGTCCGCACACGAGATGCCGCGCCGGGGGCCGCGCCAGCGCCAACTGGAAGTACCGCCGGGGAGACGCCTGCCTGACCCGATCAGTGGAAAACCGGAGGGGAACCCTTGCGCCGAAGTCACCACTTTCAGACCCGAACGGGTGATATCGGGGCAACGGCCTTTGCGATATAAAGGATCAAAAATATAGAGCGCGTGTTTCCCTCATGGGACAGGGCCCAGCATAAGATGACTCCCGTGAATTCCACCGACAAGATCCGTGAAGCCAAGGTATTTCTGGCCAGCCGCATCGCCGACGAGGCCGACCGCGAAGGCATCCCCCTCACGGAGATCGAACGCAAGATGCTGTATTTTTCCGAATCCGGCTGGACGCTGCCGGAGATGACAGAAGTCAAGGCTGTCTTCGACCGCCAATACGACCGTGGATTGTTCGAAGCTCGGATGGCGCGGCTGATTCGCCGCGCGCGATCGCGCCTGATGGGCGGGGACAAGGCGGAATACGAGACCTGGAAATGGGCCATCCAGGAGCTTCACGGCCAGGATCACTACGTGTTGGCGCTCATCGCTGCCGCGCCGCCCACCGGCGAGGTCACTCGGTTGGTGATCACGGCGTTGGTGATCATTGGCGTCATCCTTGTGGCGCTGTTTCTGGTGGGCCGGGGGTATTGAGCGCCCTCCGAGGCTGGAATGTCCCTGGTCCGAAATGAGACCCCGAAGTTCCAGCCGGTGACATAAATCACCCTTGCTTCAGCCCATCGGGCGTATAAAAGTACTGTTATGTGTCTGGCCATTCCGGGCAAGGTCGAAGCCATTTCCGCCGAAGGGACGGTCCGCATGGGCCGCGTCAACTTCGGCGGGGTGGTCAAATCCGTGTGTCTGGAGTACGTGCCAGAGATCGAAGTCGGCGATTACACCATCGTGCACGTGGGCTTTGCCATCGCCAAAATCGATGAAGAAAGCGCCCGGAAGACGCTGGAGGATTTTCGCCGGATGGGCATGCTCGACGAAGAGCTGGCGACTGAGGAGGAAGCGTTTCGCCGCGCAGCCGGCGCGCCGCCATCGAGCTGCCCGGACGGCAGTTGCAATTCTCGCTGACCCGCTGACTCGCCGACTTGCTGACTTGCGAACGCCGCTGACGTCGGCAGCTGTGCTAACTCCGCTCTCTGGGAGTCTAACCGCCGCATGAAGTACCTCACCGAATTCCGCAACGGCGAGATTGCTCAGCGCATGGCGCGCGAAATCCATACCCTGGCCACGCGTCCGTGGAAGATCATGGAAGTCTGCGGCGGCCAGACGCACTCGATTATCAAGAACGGCATCGACCAAATGCTCCCGGCAGGCATCGAAATGATTCACGGCCCCGGCTGCCCGGTTTGCGTCACCCCGCTCGAGCTTATCGACAAGGCGCTGGCCATCGCCGCGCAGCCCGGCGTGATCTTCTGCTCGTTCGGAGACATGCTGCGCGTTCCGGGAACCGAGGGCGATCTCTTTCAGGTCAAAGGCCGCGGCGGCGATGTGCGCGTAGTCTATTCGCCGCTCGATGCGCTGGAGCTGGCCGTCCGCAATCCCGGCAAACAGGTCGTCTTCTTCGGCGTGGGCTTTGAGACCACCGCCCCGGCCAACGCCATGAGCGTTCATCAGGCCAAACGGCGCGGCATCGGCAACTTCTCTCTGCTGGTATCGCATGTGCTCGTGCCGCCGGCCATCGCGGCGATCATGAGCTCGCCGGACAATGAAGTGCAGGCGTTCCTCGCCGCCGGCCATGTGTGCAGCGTGATGGGCTACTGGGAGTATCCGCCGCTGGCCGAGAAGCATGGAATTCCGATCGTCGTCACCGGCTTCGAGCCGCTCGATCTTCTCGACGGCATTCTCCACGCCGTGCGGCAACTCGAATCCGGCCGGCGCGAGGCGGAAAACGCCTACGATCGCGTCGTCACCTTCCGAGGGAACGAGCCCGCGCAGCGGCTGCTGGCCGAGGTCTTCGAGGTCACCGACCGCGCCTGGCGCGGCATCGGCGTGATTCCCAAGAGCGGCTGGCGGCTGAACGCCGACTATCGCGATTTCGACGCCGAAGAGCGCTTCCAGATCACGGGCATCCACACCGCGGAGTCGCCGCT
>JASHTH010000137.1 GCA_030040655.1 Acidobacteriaceae bacterium
GTCGCGCAGCAGCCCCGAGCCGCCGTTGCAGCCCACCACGCGCTTGGCCGGGCAGCCCAGGTTCAGGTCGACGGTATCGAAACCCGTGTCCTCGACAATGCGCGCAGCTTCGGCCAGCGTCTCGGCGTTCGAGCCGAAAAGCTGCGCGCCGATGGGATGCTCGTCATCGTAAAAAGTGAGGTAGCGGCGGCGCTTGGACTCGCGCATGCGTGCCAGGCCGTCGGCGGAGGTGAACTCGGTCATCAGCAGCCCGCAGCCCGACTCGGCATTGGTGAGGGGGGCATCGATGGCTCTCTCCGTCGCTGCCTGATCTCTGATCTCTGATCTCTGATCTCTTGCAAAGAGGCTGGCGTGGCGAATGAAGCGCCGGAAGACCGTGTCGGTCACTCCGGCCATGGGAGCGAGCACCGTCGCCGGCTTGACCGCGACGGCGCCGATGCGCACCTCGGCCGGAACGCGCACCGCTGCAGGCATCGCATGCTGTTTCGGGTTGTCCCAGGCCTTGTTCATTCCTAGATTCGAACCTCAATGTCCGGACGGCTCTTCGCCAACAACTTGGTTTCGATAACCTTGAGCTTGACCGGGTCGACGCGGAAGCGCTCTGGAGCCATATCCACTTCTGCGGTCGGTGATCCTTCGCCCTTTTCCGTGATGACGACGATGCCGAGACGCCCGATCCCATCCGCGTGAAATAACCCGTGCTGGACTAATGTTCCAAAAGCTACGTCATAGCTGTCCGCCGGGATCGCAATATACCGATAATGGGCCGGCATCGACATCAAGCGACGGTGGATGCCGCCTATCATCTCGCGGTACTCCAAATAACCTGTGGACCGCGCATCCCATTCCTTTGATTTGGGTTGCTTTCGTCGTTGGCCTTTGGGGTTCAGAGTCGGCGCCAGTTCTATCTCGACGGCATGCAAATCGCCCGCTCCCGCTCTGTCCACGGCCAACACGTCCGCTGCGATCACCGACTCAGGCGGCTCGATGTATATGTTGGGTACCGACAAAGTTCGCCGAAGCAGTTCTGCGACGGCATTGACCGCTCGCCCTTCACGCTGACGTGGAGTCAGGCTCCAAGCGCGTTCCTTGACTGACATCGCTATGATCTTCCTTTCCGGTTCTTGAGAACTTGCTCGGCCCAAGCCTGAAATCTCTCCGCGGCTACACAAAGCGCGAACGTCATCTGATCCTCGACTGACTTGTCGCCATAGGATATGTCGGTCTTTGCTCCGATGAGCCGTTGAAAATGGGCAATGCCCCTCGTATCGATTCTGGCGTTGCTGCAAGCCCTCCGCAACTTTCCGGCTGCCTGCTGGTGACCTTCGGCCCTCGATCGGACCCCGACAAGTACAATCAGCAAGGCATCGCAATAAGATATGGCGCTATGAACCGCAAGGAGGGCTGCCGCCGCGCCATATGCCGCAAGATCGTCCTGGCACAACCTCATCGCGTCGGCAAGCTGAATTGCCCGATTGTGAAAAGCACTGAATTGCGCCATTTAGGTCAATCATTGCACAACCAAAAGGCCCCCGCCGCGGCGGAGGCCTTCTTCGTTCCACTCTCTGCGGGTGCCCAGGTCCGGGCCCCCGCGAACAGGTCTTGGTTCGCGGGGTGGAGGTCCCTCTGTCGGGGCCTGGGAAGTCCTACTTCGCGGCCTTCTCCTCGCCCGCCTTGGCGTATTTTCTGCGGAAACGCTCCACACGTCCCGCGGTGTCCACCAGCCGCTGTTTGCCGGTGAAGAACGGGTGGCAGTTCGAGCAGATTTCCACGTGGGTGTCGCCCTTGTGGGTTGAACGCGTCTCAAAGCTGTTCCCACAGGCGCACATCACGCGCACCGCGGCATAATGGGGATGAATCTTTTCCTTGGGCATTTCGAAAGACAGACCTTTCCGCAAACGTATTCTCTTCTATTGTAGGGAGAAGCAAGACCTTTCGCAACGGCCGCGCCCCCCTCCATCTTTGCGTCTGTCACGAAAGGAGACTCCGCGCATGTTCGGCCTGATTGTCAAAATCGAAGTCCATCCGGGAAAGCGCGACGAAATGATCGGCATCCTTGAAGAGAGCGCGGGCAATATGGCCGGCTGCCTGAGCTATGTGGTGGCCAAGGACGATGGCAACGAAAACTCCATTTGGGTGACGGAAGTCTGGGAGAATGCCAAGAGCCACGACGATTCGCTTGCGCTGCCGGCCGTGAAGGCTGCGATGCCCCGTGCCAGGCTCCTCGTCTCGCGCTTCGAACAGGTTGCGGTTACCACGCCGGTGTGGGACGGCGCGCCGAATGCTTGGCAATCGAAACCGTAATCCCAATCGCTCAATTTGTTGCTGCCGACGAAGGCCAGCCGGTTTGCGCCAGCGCCTTTTCGATTCCCGCCTCGGCCAGAGGCGCCATGATGGCATATCCGGCCGGATTGGGGTGCACGCCGTCGCGGCTTAGATTCGGCGGCAGGCCGTCGCGCGCGTCCTTCAATGCGTCGTGGTAGTCGACGTAGACATAGCCTCTTGCCGCGGCATAGTTTTTGATCCACTCGTTCAGCTCATCGATCTTGGGCGCGGGCTGCTGTCCCGGAGCCCAGGAGAAGTCGAAAGCCGGCGTCACCGAGCACAGCACTACGCGAATGTGGTTGAACGTGGCCAGATCGGCCATTGACGCGAGATTGTTTTCCGATTCGCCCAGGGTCATCGGTCCGGTGTTGCCGGCGATGTCGTTCGTCCCGGCGAGAATGACGACGACCTTGGGCTTGAGATCGATCACATCCTGGCGAAAGCGCAGCACCATCTGCGGCGAAGTCTGCCCGCTGATGCCGCGATTGATGTAAGGCTTGGCGGGAAACGACGTCTCGAGATGCCATCCCTCGGTAATCGAGTCTCCCATGAAGACGACGCGGTCTTCGCCGGGCGCCGGCGGCGGCATCTCTGCGTCGATCCGTTCGAATCGGGCGAGCCAAGGGAAATCGGTGAGCAGTTGTTGATCATGAGCCTTTTTCCACTCGGCAAATCCCGCCGGCGGCGCCTTGGGCTGCTGCACCGGTTGAGGCGGAGCAACAGCCGGAGACTGCACGGCTGCCGGCGGCGTGGACTGCGCCGAAAGTGCGGCAGCCATCGCAAGCCAAGCGAAGGCGCAGGCAAGCAGAGCGATACGCGGAAGGAAGCGACGCAAAATCGATTTCTCCTGTGGAGCGTGGCAGCCGGATGGGTCGCCACGCTCATCGTACAGGAGCCATTACGGATTCTGCTCGAAGAAATCGACCTCGCTTAATGCTTGCGAAGCGGCGCCGGAAATGTTGATTCCGAAGGCAAGGTCCGGGGAAACGAAATAGAGAGCGGTCGAAGGATGTCCGTTATCGAGGAGGATGAATCGGCCATTCGCCGCCGGTTCAAAGTCCGCGCTCGATACGTCGCCGAGCGAAATCTGTCCGTCCTGGTTGCTGTCGAGGTCGGCCGTCGCAACCTTCGTCGTGCTGTCGGCCACCACTTCGCCGCTTTGCGCGATCTGGCCGAGGAATCCCCACCAGATGGAGCCGGTTGCGTAGCCGCCGCTGAAGCTGTCTGCTTTGAATCCGCCCGAGGGGACCGATTGATCGAAGAGGTCGAACGCATCGACCGCTGTATTGGACTCCACGCCAAAGCCCGAATTGGGCCCGGCGAGGTAAAAGTATGGCGCCGTGCCGGCAACGCTCGCTGCACCGAAGCTGACGCGGCCATTGGCGTCGACGCTGTAATGGGCTGAAATGGGATTGGCCGTGGCCAGCGTGACCTTTCCGTTCTTGTTCACGTCAACCGCGCCGGACGCACTTCCGTTGTCCCAGTGCAGAAGCCCCGCCTGCGTCTTCGGGCCATAGACATCTCCGCTGATGCTGACGCCGTTGCCGATGAAAACGCTGCTGCCGGAGAGCGTCGCATTGCTAAACGAGGAGACGGTGCGCAGCAGGGCGCGGCCGGTCGAGGATCCGAGGTTGTCGCCACCGGAGTCGGCGTCGTCGGACTCGAGAAGAAGCATCTGTCCCGGTCCGGCCATGTAGAACACATAGTTGACAGCCTGGCTGGAACCGCCCTGGCTCAGCTCGAGCGCGAGCTTGCCTCGGCCGTCAGAAGCGACCGAGTACGTCCCGGATATGGAAGCCTTTGCGATGTACTGATTCACCAAGCTGCTCCCAGAGGTCTTGTCGTTGCTCAAGTCGAGCTCGCCGGTGACTTTGCCCGCTCCATTCAGCACGATGTAGCCGGCGGCCGCCTGCCTCGTTATTACTCCGCCCTGGTGAATCTTGGCGCCCTGAACTCCGAATGCCCAGCTTCCTTTCACCGAGGCCTCGGTCGCGGCCGAACCACCTTGCGCGTAAAAGACGCCGTGCGCCACCGTGTCGGACGAGTCGGCTTCAATGAACTGGCCGTTGCCGGCTACGCCGTTCTTCAGCCCGGCCACCGCGATGCACACGCTGATCGCGCCGCCAGGAGTCGTCAGGTTGAGTTCGCCGCGGCCGTCGCTGCCGATTTTGTAGCTCCCGCCCGAGAACTCTCCGTTCTGATCTTCGGTAAAGGTGGGGCCGTTGGAGTCGAAAATCATGTTCGTGACGTGTCCCTGACCGTCGGCTTTGAATTGGCCTACGATCCAGCTCACAACGCCGTCGCCCGTTAAGTCGATCTGGTCGATATGGAATCCGTAGTTGCCGCTGAGCCATTTGAGCGTGGTCGCCGAAGAGCCGGTGGAGTTGCACTTTGCCACGGCTGCGTACACCGGCATGGAGATGGTGCCGCTGCCCGTCTTTGCCGGTTTGCTGGAGTCGGTTACGTTCACTTTGAATGTAAGGCCAGGAGCCGGCGACTCGGGATCGCCGGTCACCTCGCCGCTGCTGCTGAGGGTCATGCCCTTGGGCAGAGCGCTTCCCGCGGCCAGGCTCCATTTGTACGGGCTCACGCCCCCGGACGCGTAAAGCTGAATACCGGGATACTCGGTGCCGACGTAGGCCGGCGGCAGATTGATGGTCTCGACGACCAGCGGCGTGGATGCCGCGGCAGGCAATGCCAGGCCGAATGCAACGGCGAACGGCAACAAGGCCGCGCGCCAACTCATAACTGAACCACGGAACTGCATGGTGATCCTTCCTCCGAAGTCGGCTTGCAGTGGATCGAGCGTGAACGCGCGGGGTAGCCCGCAGACGATACGCAGAAGATGGAGATAGTTTTGAGCGTATGCTCAGCCACATTCGGCGGGGCTGTCAAGCGCTCTTTGCGCGAGCAAAACACCTAGGTGGCAAATCGAAGCTGCCCAAAAGTTGTAATGCAGCTTGCCGAAGGCGCGACTGCTGGATCGGTCAAGGGTGGTCGCGCTTTCGGCTCGAATCGGCCGCCGCTATACTTGGGCAGGCAAAAAACGTGAGCAAGAGCTATCCACTCGTCTTGCGCCGCGCCATGTACAACCTGCGCGGCGGCTTTTTGGTTCGCCCCCTCATCATCGCGCTGGTGCTGGGCGGCGCCGGCGCGCTCTTCTCCTGGCTCGAAGAAGAGTTTCCTTCCATCAGCCAATGGGTCCCCGCCGTCATCTTCCCTTCGCACGCCGATCCGCAAGGAGCGCAGGTCATCCTCGGCGGCATTGCCGCATCCATGATGACCGTGGTCTCCATCGTCTTCGCCATCCTGCTTATGACGCTCACGCTGGCTTCCATGCAGTTCTCCCCTCGCATCATCGTCAGCTTCGCCAAGGATCGCGTAACCCAATGGACCCTCGGCGTTTTTCTCGGCACTTTCTGCTATTGCATGGCGGCGCTCCCGGCGGCGCGGTCGGCTCCGCGGCCGTTCGCGCCGGTGGCCACCGTGCTGGGCGCCATGGTGCTGGCGCTGGCCTGCGTCGGATGGCTTCTGTTCTTCATCCACCACATTTCGCAGGCCATCAGCGTCAATCACATCGTCCATCGCATCGCCACGGAAACCGAAGCCATGATCGACGAGATGATGCCTTGGCCCCACCATCCCGAGACGATGCAGCACGGCGGAGTTCCCACTCTGTTCCCCGAAGAAATCGCGCTTTCCAGCCCGGAGTCGGGATACATCCGCTTCATCGATACCAAGCGGCTGGCAGCGCTGGCCAGGCAATTCCGCGTGAGAATTCGCGTGTTGCGGCGCGTCGGTCACTTTGTTCCGGCGGGCGTTGCCCTGATGATGGTGGGCAAAGGGACGCGCCTCGCGCCCGGCGAGAGCGAACAGCTCCTCGCCGCCTTCGACTTCGGGCCCACCAGAACCCTGCAGCAGGATGTCGAGTTCGGCGTCCTGCAGATCGTCGATATCGCGCTGAAGGCCATATCGCCCGCGGTCAATGACCCTAGCACGGCCATCAGCTGCGTGGATCAGTTGAGCCGTATCATGATTCGCTTTGCCTCGCGTCAGCCACCCGAGGAGTCGCTCTACGATCCGCCCGGAGTGATCCGCGTTCACGTCGCGTGGATCGGCTTTGGGCGCCTGCTGGATGCGGCCTTCGAGCAGATCCGCATGTACTCGAAGACCGACGTTGCGGTCAGCCTGCGCCAGCTGCGGGCTCTCGGAGACATTGCCGCTTCGACTCCCGATGCGAACTACCGCCGCCTGCTTGTTGAGCGTGGAGCGCGCACCGTTGCCGGCTGCGCGGAGCGGCTGGGCGAAGAGGAGATGAGAGAGCTGCGTGCGCGCCAGACCGTTCTTGAATCCTTTATAGAGCCGCCGCGCTTAGGAATTCCTTAAAGCGTTGTAGGAAATACTGCAGAGCCAAGCGATGACGCTCGGGCAGTTTGAGAAATAGTGTGTCCCCTTGCGCGCTGGGCATGGCCTTCCTGCCCTATGTCCTGGTGAGCTTCAACGCGAGTTGCGAGCGGCAAAGGCAGGCCGGAACCCGAACCACGATAAAGCGGCCAATGGCAATAAGTTTCCGATCTCTCCAAACCTGCGCGTGGGAAGCAGGTGTAAAGAACACCGGCGCCCCGGCCTGGTGTGGTCGTATGGGGAAAAAAAAGCAGCCTGGCCGGACGCGATCCGCTCGGATCGCGCGGAAGCCCTACTTGCCGGCGTCCGCGGGCTTGGGCCGTGTCGCCTTGAACGTGCCGCTGTATTCTGAGAACTCCCACGTGCCTGCGAGGGCAGAGGCATCATCCACTTTTCCCACCAGCTTCAAGTGCGACGTCTCGCCCGACTCCTCCGAAGTCATCTCGAAGTCGAGGTTCATCTCGCTGTTCTTGTACGTGCCCGCGACATCCGTCTCGCCGAACTTGCCCGTCACCTTGCCGTCACCGTCGACGGCGAAATTGGCGTCCATTTCGCGGTCGCCTCCCGGCGTATCCAGCACAAAGTGCCATTTGCCGTCGATTCCGCTGTTTTGGGCAGTCGCCCTTGGGCCGGCTACAAGCAAGCCGATCAGTCCTACCGCTAGCACCAGAAGTCGCCTCATTTTTTCCCGTTCTCCTCGCATGTTTCGCACTATCGTATCGTTTTCGGCGCGGAATAGGCCAGAAAAGTTCCATCGGCTGGGGGAAATGGGCCGGCGGGGATGGTACGGGCTTTAGCCCGTGCGTGATTTGCCCCCGGGAACTTGGGGGCTTTAGCCCCGGAGGTAAGCCGACCCGCAACTTTTTTGCCAGACCAGCGTTTTTCAACCAGGGATTCTTCGCCGCGATCTGCCTCAACCCTCATTAACATTTTCCAGGTTTCCTGCGTCATATCTTTACCGGGAATCCGACACGGCCGGCATGCGTACCAGCCGAGAAAGAGAACGAGCTTGCTTCCCCCAACGCGCCTTACTTCCTTACGGCTCTGGATGACCGTGCTGTTGAGCGTGGCCGGCGCCCGTGTCGCCGCCGCTCAGACCCCTGCCGTCAAGCAGGACGCACCGCTTCCCAATCCCACCGTGCTGATGCAGCGCGCCCTCGCCAACGAAAAGAATCTTGCCGCCGAACAGGAGCGCTACGAGTGCCGCGTCAGCGACGAATCGGCCGAGTTGGACGGCAAAGGAAATGTAAAGAAGACGGAGACGGAAGTGAAAGACCAGTTCTTCGTCAACGGCATCGCCATTGAACACACCTTGCAGAAAAACGGCAAGGACCTCACGCCCGATCAGACCAGGAAAGAGGATGAGCGGGTGATGAAGGAGACGGTGAAATACAGCAACCAGGCGACAGCCAAAAAAGAGAACGACAAAGGCAACCAGCAGATGATGGACATCCTGGAAGCCATGATGCTGGCCAATGGCCGCCGCGACCGGGTGAACGGCCGCAATATCCTCTTCTATGACATCGTTCCCAATCCCAAGTACCA